>CAYMWD010000001.1:0-24972 GCA_964394025.1 uncultured archaeon
GTTGAAGTTGGAATTGCTTACGGTGGAAATGCTGGAAGAGGCTCAGTTACAAATTCTGACGGCATGCCTGAAAAAAAAATGGAAATAATGCGATTTGCAAATCGTGCACCTCTTCTATTTGATACAGGCGGATGTGCTATTTCAAAAGCAGTACAATCAATTGATTGGAAAAGATACGGAATAAAAGATTATGAAAACGCGCCAATCACTGTTTTTGTAAATTTGATTTCTGTGCATATCCCTTACACAAGTGCAGGAAAACAAGCAATCAGTGATGAAGATGAAATAATGGAAGAAGTTAGACTTTCATTAATGGATTCTGGGCGAAAAGCAGGAGCATATATTGCAGGAAAAAAACGCGAACAGGATAGAAAAATGAAACGTGAATTATTCTACAAATATATTCCTGAAATTGCAGCAGCACTTGAAAAAATAAATAAAATTTCTGCAAAAAAAATTGAAAAAGACATGAGTAAAATCGTTCTTGAAAAACTTAAGCTTGATGATTTAGATGATGAAGCTGAAAATATAAAAGATGAAATAAAAGAAGTTTCAGAAGATACAAAAAAGAACGAGAAAAAAAGAAAAACCAAAAAAGCAGAACAAGAGGAAGAAGCCAAAAATGAATCCGAAGAAGAAGAAACAGAGGAGGGGAACTAAATGACAAAAGAAAAAATAATAAATAAAAAAACAAAGAAAAATGACAAAGAATCTAAGAGCCCTTCTGACATAGCCAAAGATATTGAAGTAATGTCGGGAAGAATAGTGAAGGATATTGAAAACCACGAAGACCCTACCTTTACAACCCAACAAAGAGGAAGAAATAATGTTGAGTTTGATGAAAAAAATGGACTTCTTATGCTCGGGGATAAAATAACTTCAAGAAATTTCCTAAACATAGGGCATGCTAAAAAGTTCATGCAGACAATGATGGTCACTGCAAAAACACATGACTATTTGAAACAAAACAAAACAGCTTCAATCAGAGAAGTTTACTACGAACTTAAACACACACTAGGAAAAACAAAAGAAAATACATTTGAAGACCAGACAGAAAGTGATTCATGCATAGTTGATCTTGAACATTCAATAGATACTATTCGTGAAAAACTTAATCTTCACGCTAATCCAAAAGGAACTCTTTATGGAGACATAACGCTTATGGATAAAAAACACCATAACGACACTTTCAATGCACTAAAACTTGGAAGAGGCGGATGGAGCATCATGTCAAGATTAGAGCCGGAGGAAATTGAAATCAAAAGCGTAAATGCTAACTATATTCTTGTAATTGAAACTGAAGCAATGTATGAAAGACTTGTAGAGGAAGGATTTGCAAGAAAACACAAAGCAATACTTATCAGCACAGGAGGACAGGCTGCAAGGGGCACAAGAAGACTTATACACAGAATTCACAAAGAAGCAAAACTTCCAGTGTATATGTTTACTGATGGAGACCCTTATGGCTGGTATATTTATAGTGTTGTGAAACAGGGCTCAATGGCTCTTGCAGCACACTCAAATTACCTTGCTGTTCCTGATGCAAAATACATCGGAATGACTTTGGAAGATGTTGAAGAATTCGGTCTTGAGAACGTGACTGAAAAAATGAAAGAAGGAGACATAAAAAGAGCAAAAGAAATGATGGATTATCCATGGTTCCAGAATAAGGAATGGCAGGCTGAACTGAAAAAAGCACTGCAGAAAAAAATCAGGATAGAACAGCAGGCTCTTGCAAACAAATCGCTTTCATTTGTAGCAGAAGAATATTTGCCAAAGAAAATTAAAAATAAAGAGTTCCTGCCTTAAAGCAGGAACTAATTTTAATTTCTTCTTACATTATCCATAAGTATGAAAAAAGAAGATGCACCTGATTTTGACGAAGAAATGCTTAACCAATTAGTTAAAGAAGCAAGGTTAGATCAAAACAAAAAAGAGACAGGGAAAGAAAATACCGCCTTTGAAAAAATTGATTCTGCGAATAATGAAAAATTTGATGTTGAAAAATTAAAAGATATTGTGCTTAAAGCTGAAGAAAAAAATAAAGAACACGAATTCTGGAAAAAAGAAGAGAAAAAAATAATCCCTCAAAAGCAAAATAAAAAAATTACTCTTATTGCAGGAAGCGCAATAGCTATTGCTATTATCCTTTTTATTTTAGGAATCATTATTGCAGGTGCCTTTTTCTTTTTATCTCAAAATTCAGACCAAACCAATAATCAGAATACAAATACACTTTCATACCCTGAACCTTACACTGAAGGGTCAAATAAATGCCCTGAAGAATACGGCTGTTGTGTTGATTCAGAACATGAATTAAAAAAATGCCCAGCATACCAAGAATGTGTAAATCACACTTGCGAAATACAGGAATGCCCTTCAGAATGCTGCACATACGGAAGATACCTAAGAAAAGAATGTTCAACAGGACTTGTATGTGAAAAGTTTGAATGTGTAAAACCAGATTGTACAAAAGAATGCTGCAATTCTAATGAAAATGAAAAAGAAAAAAAATGCACAAACAATCTTATGTGCGTAAATAACAAATGTGAAGAAAGAGAATGCACTACTGAATGTTGTGATAGTAAAGAAGGATATAAAGATAAGTTGTGCGAAGGTGAACTCACCTGCAATAATGGGGTTTGTGAAAAGCAAGAATGCCCTGCAAGATGCTGTATGCCCAATGACCCGGATTATCTTGAAAAATCTTGCCCTTCGCACGAAAAATGCGTAGGCCGAGTATGTGTTGGAAGATTTATCTAGTCTTTCTGAATTAATTCAAGAACTTCATCGCTTTTTCCTTCACTAAGCAAATCAAAAATTTTCTTAGCATCAAAAGCATTCTCAAAATCAGTTTCAGTTAAATTTTTTTCAAGAATTTCAAAACCCCTTGAAGCAACAGAAAGTTTTGACTTTTGAATATCACGAAGTTCTGAAATTTTTCGCTTAAAAGAAGTGTTTGAAAAATTCTTTGAAATTGAAAAAATTACAGCATCTAAAAATCCAGCTGAAATTTCATTTATATTGATATCCCCTGAAGAAAGCCCTTTTTTAAGAGTGCCTTTAAGGTTAAGTCGAATTAAAGGTTTTATTTTATGTTCAAAATTCAAATCATTTTCAATTTCTTTTCTACACTTTTGAATTACTTCATCTATTGAAGCAGAATCAAATTTTAATCTATGATAAAACATTTTTCTCTGAAGCGGAAGTGCTTCAAAAGAAAGTTCTTTGGTTTTTGTTTCAAAAAAGAAAACACCTTTAGGTTTTTCGCATTCAAGTTTTTTTATTGAAGTTGCAATAGTTGAACCAGGAAGCAAAAATATTTGATTACCAAGTTTCTGTTCATTATTCCAATGAAGATGCCCATTAACCATAAGATCAAACCCTTTAGGCAAATCATCAAGAGAAAGAGTTGCTACCATTTCATCAGAAATTGCCATAAATTCCTTGAATGTTTGGTGTAAAGCAAGAATATTCACTGAATTTAATTCAGGTTTAGGATTCCAAAGTTGAAGAGCTTCAAGGGCTTTTTTTTCAGGAACCGCACCCAAACCATGAACAAAAACTTTTTCATCGTCTTTCTCAACACAAGCTTTTGCAGCATGAAAATAAACAACTAAACCAGAAAGCGAAAGAATATCCAAAGCAGTTTTGTTATCTTTTCCGGCAAACTCATGGTTGCCGTGAATAACAAGAACAGGCAATCCTTCACAATTAACATTTTTCAGTTCATTTTTTTTAGAAATTGAAATATTTACTTTTGAATTATTTTTTTTTGCAACTGCAAAACATTCAAGGCTTTTGTAAAGTTCATTATGAGAAGGAGAAGGAATATCAAAAATATCCCCGCACAAAAGAACAAAATCAACATTATTTTGTATACATAATTCAAGTGCTTGTTTTAAGTTTTCAAATGATTCTTCTTTTCGTTCTCCTTTAGAATCAAACCCTAAATGAGGGTCTGAAAATATCCCTACTTTCATTCAATTAGCCCCTTAATTCTAGCTAAAGAAATTTCAGAAAAATCCCTTATAACTATATCTGCATGCGAAAAATCATGCATTTCAGTGTATTTACTTGGAATTGCTATTGCTTTCATTCCCGCTGATTTTATTGCATCAACTCCAAAAGTAGTGTCTTCAATCCCTATGCAATTTTTTGGTTTTTTTTTCATTATTTTTAATGCTTTAATATAAGCATCAGGAAAAGGCTTGTGTTTCTGCACATCAGTGACAGTAATTATTGGTTCAAAGTATTCATTCCACTTAAACTTTTCAAGCACAAAAGAAATATTAGCTAAAGAATTTGAAGATGCAATAGCCATTGAAATTTCAGCAGCTTTAATTTCATTAAGAAAATTTTCAAGATTTTTGTTGGGTGTTATTGATTTTTTCATTTCTTCTCTTGCAACTGAGGAAACATCTTCTACAAATTTTTCAAGCGAAACTCCGAGAGAATATTTTTCATCAAGATAATCAAATTTTTGTTTAAAACGCATACCAACTAAATGAGAAATGTCTTCATCAGTAATATCAGTGTGAATATTATGTAAATATTTTTTCATGTATTCAAAATAATATTTTGGGGTGTCTGCAAGCACACCGTCAAAATCAAATACAATCGCTTCAATCATCAAACAAACCCCTTATTTTTTCAATTGAAATTTCTGCAAAAGAATCAACTATCAAATCAGCATCAAGCAAAAAATTTTTACCATAAGTATTTGTTATTGCTATTACTTTTGCACCTGCATCTTTTGCTGATGTTATCCCAAAAATAGAATCCTCTATTACAAGACATTCATTTGATTTTACTCCTAAAAGTTGTGCAGTTTTAAGGTAACCTTCAGGCGAAGGTTTTCCCTCTTTTACATCTTCCGCCCCCACAATCACATTGAAAGATTCAGACTCGCCGATTTCTTTTAGAATATACTCAACAAAACTTTTTCTTGAACTTGAACATACTGCAAGAGGATATTTTCCTTTCAGCTTAAAAAAAAATTCAAAAAACCCAGGATAAGTTTTTATTCCGCGAGTTTTTTCAAAAAGCCAGTTGTACTTTTTATTAATCATTTTTTCTATTTCTGAATCGCTTTTTTTAGAAAAAATACTTTTGAATGCTTCGCTACTTTTCATTGAATCGTATTTTTTCATTTCTTCTTTGGAAATTTTTAATCCTGCTTTTGAAATCATCGATGCTGCAGCTTCTTGGTGCAAATCCATTGTATCAACAATAACTCCATCTAAATCGAAAATAATTGCTTTAAGTTTAGGCATAATAAAATCAGAACAAAAAAACAGTTAAATTGAAGTAAAAGTAAGCTCTATCAAACATCCTATAAGAATGAAGATAGCGCCTCTCTACTGCGTGAGAAGACGGCAAGCTGGGAGAGGGAATTGAACCCCCCTAGCTCGCTCTGCAGGCGAGTACATAGCCTCTCTGTCATCCCAGCACATTATTGCTTCAAATATATCAATAGATTTTATTAAATTAAAACAATTTTTGTTTGTTTAAAATTAAAAAGGCTTTGTTTAGTCAACCTTGTTGATTTTTTTTCCTTTTGAAAAATCAGATATGTTTTTTATGGTAGTATCTAGTATCCTGTATATTGCCTCAAAACTGTTGAATGCATTATGGGGCGTAATTAGAACGTTTTTTTGCTTAAGAAGAAGATGATTTTTCAGGATTGCTCTTAAATCACATTCTTTTGAAAAATGCTCATCCAACACTTGTTTTTCTTCACGAATAAAACATTCCCCTTCTAAAACATCCAATCCAGCTGAACCAATAATGCCTTTTGAAAGCCCTTTTATTAGTGCATCTGTTTCAATTATTTCTCCGCGAGCAGTGTTAATTATCATACACCCTTTTTTTAGCAAAGTAAGAGTTTTAGAATTTAGCATGTGCTTAGTGCTTGGAAAAAGCGGAACATGAAAAGAAATTATATCTGAATTTTTGTAAAGATAATTTAATGCTACATTTTTGAACCCTAATTTTTTAGCAAGATTTTTATCAGGATTTTTTTCATAAACAAGAACATTCATTTCAAAGCCTTTTGCGATTCTTACAACATGCCTTCCAATATGACCACAACCAACAATACCGATTGTTTTTTCTTTTAAATCAAATCCCTCTAACCCTTGTGCTGAAAAATCGGCTACTTTAGTTCGTTCATAGGAATAATGAATTTTTCTGGAAAGAGCAAGAATAAGAGCAAAAGTGTGTTCTGCAACAGTGTTTTCACCATAAGTGGGCACATTGGTTACTGTTATTTTTCTTTTTTTACATTCTTCCAAATCAATGTGATTAAACCCAGTGGACATTGTAGTAACAAGTTTTAATTTAGGAAACAAATCAAGAATTTTTTTGCTTACTTTAGAATAAATAAATACCCCTATTACTTCTGCATCTGAAACTTTTTTTGCAGAAGCTAGAGTTATTTCACCTTTGAAAAACGTGATTTTATGGCCTTTTAATTTTTCTTTTAAATAAGCTTGCTCACGCTTAGCTGTTTCGAAAAAAGCAATTTTCATTTTAAATCTACTTATTTCTTTTTAGCTTTTCTTTTAACTGTTTTCTTTACAGCAGGTTTTTTCTTAGCTGGTTTCTTTTTAGCAGCAGGTTTTTTCTTTGCTACTGTTTTCTTCTTAGCTGCTGCTTTTTTCTTTACAGTTTTTTTCTTAGCTGGTTTTTCTTTTACTTCTACTTTTGCTTTCTCAAGTTTAAGCCCTAATTTCTCAAGTGTTTTTCCTATACTCTTCAAATCAATAACCATAAGGTCACCTCGCATTAATTTAGAGAAATCACGCAGAACTAGTATTTAAAGTTAGTGTTATAAAGACTTGAAAGAGAATTAGTATATGAAAACTGCAGGCGGCAGAGGAATTTCAGGAATCTATTCTCGTAAACATGTTGGAAAAAATGTTCAAGAACTTGCTAAATTTGCTAGACAGGAATATTCACATGCACAGGCAAGAAATGAACACAGACAGATTCCAAAAGAAATAGCTCAGAGAAAGTGGATAAGTGCGGAACAGGCTGAAGAAATGGATAGAATAAGAAATCTTTTTAATAATCAGCTTAGAGGACAAAGAAATGAATACCTTGCGCTTATTTTTACAGAAATTTTTATAGGAATAAAAGAAAAGAAAATACGTAACGCTCAAGGTATTTACAAGTATTTTTTTGACAGACTTACAGAAAAAGCAAAAACTGACGCTGAATTTGCAAAAATACTTATGCAAAGAAACAAAACAAACAACCTTATTCAGGCTACACAGGCAGAAGCAACAAGAACTTACAATGTATTCAGAGGTGCTTTTAGAGAAGAAGCAAAATGGAACGAAGTAAAGGGAAGAATGCATAACATGTCAGAGCTTGAACTTGGACACAATCCTTTTGAATAGGGACTCGGAGAAACCTTTTTAAAGCATTCCAAGGAAGAATAATTAGTTCTAAAAATACTGTTTTTACAGTTAGATTCAATTTTTAGTGATTTAAAATGGGTATAAGACCTGGAAGTTGCTACGCAACACTGAAAGATCGTCCGTATACAAGGAAAGCACACAAAAAACAGAAAAAAGATTATATTGGTGCAATTCCAGGTGTAAGAACAAGACAGTGGAATATGGGCAACGGAGTCAAAGAATTTGATACTTTACTTAATCTTAAAACTACTGGAGTACCTCTAGGAGTTCAAATAAGAGATAATTCTATTGAAAGCGCAAGACTTGCAATAAACAGGGCTCTTGTAGAAACAATAGGAAAAGAAGATTTTTTCTTAAAAGTAAGAATTTTTCCACACCACATTCTTAGAGAAAACAAACAGGCTCAAGGTGCAGGTGCAGATCGTGTTTCAAAAGGAATGAGCCATTCATTTGGAAAATCAATTGGAAGAGCTGCAAGAGTTAAAAATGGTCAAACTGTATTTTCAGTTCTTGTTGCTAATGAAGATAAAGAAAAAGCAAAAAAAGCACTCCTTAAATCAATTTCAAGATTTACTTGTCAAGTTACTGTTGAAGAAAGCAAAGATGTTGAAAGTATAGGTACAAAACCTAAAAAGACAAGAGACATGTTGAAAGCACAAAAAACAGAAGATGGTGCAGAAACTGAAACCACAGAAACAAAAGCAGTTGCAGGTAAAAAAGCAGAACCAGCTAAAAAAGCAGATGCTGGTAAAAAAGCAGAACCAGCTAAAAAACCAGAAGCAGGGAAAAAGAAATAAATCCTATTTTTGATTATGCCAAAACTAATTTTTGACTTACAAAAAGCAAAAGAATTTGTCAAAAAAAATAATCTAAAAACAATAATTATACAAATTCCTGAAGGACTCAAAACACAAGCAACAGAAATTTGTGATGAATTCTCTTTTTGTGAAAATGTTTTTACAAAAACAGACCCTTGCTTTGGAGCATGTGATTTGCCTTTGCACGATAAAAATGTGCTTAATGCAGATTGCATCGTGCATATTGGGCACACTGGAATTCATTCAAACAAAAACATAGTTTATGTTCCTCTTCATTATGAAATAAGCATTGAAGAAACAGAAGCAATGGGCAAAAAAATTGTAAAAGAACTTCAAAAAAATAAAATAGATTCTGTAGCGCTTATAGCCAATGCGCAATATTTATCAGTGCTTCCTGAACTTAAAAAAATTCTTTTCAAAAATGAAATAAAAAGCTTTGTTGGAAAAGGAAGTGAAAGAATTTCTTATGAAGGTCAAATTCTTGGATGTAATTATTCAGTAGTTGAATCAATCGAATCGGCTGTACAGGCTACTGTT
The DNA here is from genome assembly GCA_964394025.1 of uncultured archaeon. Taxonomy (GTDB): domain Archaea; phylum Iainarchaeota; class Iainarchaeia; order Iainarchaeales; family Iainarchaeaceae; genus PCWY01. The sequence goes on from CAYMWD010000001.1 coordinate 8,783, forward strand.
TATTTTGGAGATGGTTATTTTCACCCAATTGGATTAGTTTACAGCACTAAGAAAAAAGTTTTTGTTGCTAATCCACTTAGTAAAAAAGTAGAAGAAATTTCTGAAAAAAGAGACAGACTATTAAGAAAAAGATACGGCGCAATTGCAAGAGCATCAGACGCAAAAAGATTCGGAATTATTGTTTCCACAAAATCAGGGCAAAGAAGAAAAGAATTAGCACTTGAACTTAAAAAAGCAATTGAAAGAAAAGGAAAAAAAGCATACTTGCTTGAATGCGATTTAATTAATGAAAGCTATTTTATTGGAATTGATGTTGATTGCCTTGTAAATACTGCCTGCAACAGAATTGTGCTGGATGACGCAGAAAATTGGAAAAAGTTAATAATAAATCCAACAGAATGCTTAATAGCAATAGATGAAAAAAGCTGGAAAGAATGGATTCCTGATGAGCTTGAAAGGTGAATAAATGCCACGACCTAGTGAAAGAAAACCAAAAAGAATAGAAAAACCAGTAATAGAAAAAATGACTCTTGAAGAACAAGCTACTGCAACTCATGGCGGAATTACAGGAAAAATTATTTCTCTTGGCCAAGAAAAAGATATGATTCAGCAAGCAATTAGATTTGGAAATCACACAATAATCCAAACAGCATCAGGAAAAATTGCAAAACTTGAAGGAAATCAAATAAGTCCTGTGCCTCAAGAAGTCAGAGAAAGACTAAAACCAATGCTTGAAATTATTGCAAAAACAAGAAAACTTACTTTTTTTGAAAATTAAAAATGAATATCGCTAGGATCTGGAGTTTCATAATCATCATATTTTGACGATTTAGATTTCTTTGCTTTTTTTAATTTGCTTTTTGTTGTTTTTCCTTTCCTTGCCGGTTTTCCTGTTGTTTCTTGCGCATCAATTTCCTGTCCTGTTTCACATATTATTGTTCCAACAAATGAATAGCCATTCACATAATTTTTGAAATTTTCAATATCGTTTCCATCAAGAACAACAGCAGGAATTTTACTCCTCTGTAAAATCATGCAACAGGCAATATCCAAAACAACATTTTGCCCAGGTTTTGAACCTGAAGAAAGCACAAGAGAAACAAGATTTTCATAGCTTATTTCATCATAACGTTTTGCATCAGGATAATCTCTTGGATCAAGAGTGTAAACTCCATCCACATTAGTGAGATTTACAAATGTAGCATCAAGCGATTCTGCAATCAAAGCGCCTACCGCATCAGTAGTGAAAAAAGGCATTAAGCCTCCAAATACAGGAATTTTTCCGGAATCAAGAATTTTTTTTGCGTCTGAAATTTTTGTAAGAATTTCTTTGTGGCATTCGGGAATTGAATTAGCAAGAAGCAAAGCATTTGTTCGGGTAACAGAAATTCCAATCATGTCTTTATCAAAATTATTTATTTCAAGCGAATCGCAAGCAGAAACATATTCTCTTGCAACTTTACCCCCGCCAACTACCACAACAACCTTTTTACCCTGTGAATGAAGAATAGAAATTGCCTCACTAATAGCCCTTATTTTTTCAGTATCAGGTTTTGCCTTAACAAGAAGTGAACCTCCGACAGAAATAACAAAAATATTTCCAAAATGCGAAACTGAAGAAGATGATTCTGCAGTATTTTCCTGATTTTCAGAATTTTTAGAGTCATTATTGTAATTTTCAAACATATCAAACATATAATCGTAAACAGTACGAAACAATAATATTTAACCTTTACGTGCAAAAGAAGAGCTTTGCAGAAGCATTATAAAACCAATTAGCCCAAATTATTACATGAAGACAAACCAATTGGATTGATCTTATTCTAAACTAATTAATTAGTGATATTTATGCAATTTGATGTTGAATACACTCAGTCAGATGAAGCGGTTTTCAAGAAAAAAATAAAAAAACTTGGAAAATACAAAGGCCGCGGCACAGAACTCATTACAGTTTACATTCCAGAGGATACTGACAGAAGTTCAGTAATGAACCAGCTTACTGAAGAAATTTCACAAAGTTCAAACATTAAAAGCCCAACTACAAGAAAAAATGTACAAGGTGCTTTGAGAAAAATAATTAATTTTTTGAAACAAATTGATTTCAAAATTCCAACACACGGCCTTGTTGTTTTTGCAGGAAACATTTCTGAAACAGAGGGAAGACAAGACCTTAGACTTTTTACCGTAAGACCGCTTAAAGACCTTAGAACAAAATTATATTGGTGTGATTCACAATTTCATTTGGATCCACTTAAAGAAATGATAAAACCTAAAGGAAGCTATGCCCTTGTAACAATTGATAAAAATGAATCAACAATTGCACTGTTGGTTGGAAAAAGATATGAAATATTGGGGCATTTTACTTCAGGCTATAGCGGTAAATTTAGAGCAGGAGGTCAAAGTGCACAACGTTTTCAAAGATTAAGAGAAGAAGAAGAACATGAATTTTACAAAAGAATAAGCGAAAAAATGAATTCAATATTTGTAGATGGAATTGAAAGTATGAAAGGCGTAATAATAGGCGGACCTGGAATGACTAAAGATTTTTTTATTGAAACTGATTTAATTGACCACCGAATAAGAGACAAAATAATTGGAACAATTGATACTTCTTATACTGATGAATCTGGAATAAGAGAATTGATTCAAAAATCCGAGGAACTTCTTAAAGATACTGACATGATGAAAGAAAGACTTATTGTGCAGAATTTTTTAGAAGAACTTGCAAAAAGTGGACTTGCTGCATATGGAGAAAAAGAAGTAATGCACGCACTTGAAATGGGACAAGTTGAAAAAATACTTGTAAGCGAACCAATTGAATGGTTAGTATACAAAATAAAAAATCTTAGCACTGATAAAATAGAAATTATAATTGATAAAAAAGGTGATTTTAAAGCATCATCTTACAAAGGCAACACACCAATAGAAATTCTCGAAGAATTAGATTATCTTGATTTTATTATTGAAAAAGCAGAAGCAACAGGAACAAAAGTAGAAGTTGTTTCAACAGACACTCCTGAAGGGGAACAATTTTATTCTGGTTTTGGCGGACTTGGCGCTATTTTAAGATACAAAATTTAACAAAAAAAAAGATTCAATATGACTGGCATAAAACATTACACTACAACCACCAAAGGCATTGGTGGAGATTTGAAAAAAAAAATATCTGATTTTATAGTAAAAGAAATTACTACTGAAGGGAAAGTTCTCGAACAAAAAGCATTCGGCGAATGGGATGATAAAAGAGAACAGGAATTTGAAATTAAGGGCGAAAAAAAAGAATATCTTCATGTGTCAATGGAAAAATTCAACATGGACACTAACAATGCAATAAGAATGATATGCAGAGGAATGTATTCCTCCCCAAAAAGAATTACCTATGCAGGAATGAAAGACAAAAGAGCAATCACAATTCAAAGACTTTGCATTTGGAATCCTGATGTTGAAAAATTAAAAGAATTCAAAAGCAGATATATTTCAATTACAGACGGAGAATGGAGCAACGAAAAAATAACAATCGGCTCACTTAAAGGAAATAGTTTTGAAATTACAATAAGAAATATTGATATGCAAGAAAAAGAACTTCGCGAAACAACAGAAAAATGTTTTTCAGAAATGAAAGAAAATGGTTGTGCAAATTATTTCGGAGAACAAAGATTCGGCGGATTTAGAGAAATAACTCACAAAGTTGGAAAAAAATTTATTGAAGGAAAAGTTGAGGAAGGAGTAATGCTTTATTTGACTTCACCATCAGAAGGAGAAGAAGAAGAAATTGCAATTGCAAGAAAAAATCTTGCAGACACAAAAGATTTTTCAAAAGCAATCAAAGAATTTCCATCAAAATTAAGATATGAAAGATCAATAATACACCATTTGTGTAAATTTCCCTGTGACTTTGTCGGAGCTTTTCAAAACATGCCCAAACACATGACTTATATGTTTACCCATGCATACCAAAGTTATCTTTTCAATTTAGTGATTAATGAAAGAATTGAATCAGGAATAGGACTTAAACCAATTGAAGGAGATGTTGAAGAAGATGGTTTTGTAATGGGCCCTCTTTTTGGGTTTGAAACAAAACTTTGCACAGGAAAACCCGGCGAAATAGAACAAAAAATCCTTGATTCGGAAGGAATTAAACTTGAAGATTTTAAAGTAAAAAGTTTTCCAGAATTAAGCTGTATTGGAGTAAGAAAAAAAATACTTGTTTTTCCACATGATATTAAATTAATTGAAATTAGCGAAGATGAACTTAATGAAGGAAAACTAAAACTTAAAACTGAATTTTGGCTTGACAAAGGCAATTATGCAACCACAATCATGCGCGAACTAATGAAAATTGAAAAACTAGCATAATACTGCAAAAATGAATTGAAAATAAGACAAATTAAAGGAATTAAGCACAAATAAAGCGTCTAACTACACTTTTTTAGCACATTAACTATTGCAACCTAATGCCTGTTTTAAATCATTTTCAGATGTAATTCCTGAATATAGCTTATTTTTGAGTATTATTGCAGGATACTGCGAAATAGAATATTTTTGAATTAAAACATCAACTACAGGAATCCCCATATCTTTTGGAAAAGCAAATACTCTTACATTTGAACAACTTTTTACAACTGAATCCAAAACTTTTGCCTGAGTTGCCTCATCAGCAACATAATCATTTTCAGTGTAAAAATAAACCAAAGGAATTATTTCTTTATTTTCACAATCTTTTATTGCTTTTTGAACAAGAATGTAAAGAAGAATATTTTCATTTAAATATTTAAGTTTAGGTAACTCAGTATCTGCAAAATAACCCTGTGCTTTTGCTGAATTAAGTTCTTTAAGAAGACCAGATGTTTTTGATATTTGTAAATCAATTCTTTTGGGCAAAATTTTACAAACTGATTCAGAATCATCAAAAACAGATTCATAAAGAAGAAGTTGTTGTGTTGATTCTGATTCAAGTACACTCAACTCTATTTGATTTGAAATACTATTTACTCTTGCATTGTCAAACGCACTCATCATTAGCAATCCTATTGCAAAAAGAATTCCAGTAAGCAAAAGCGCTTTGATATATTTGTTCACCATACATACTCACTACTATTTATCTCTTTGAAAAATCCAAAGAAAAACACAACTAAAATAAACAAACCATAAATGATTATAAACAATGTTATTTCAGGAAGTTTGTGGATTCCGAGCTTATCTCCTGCAAGAAGATGACTAAAATAAATAAAAATTGTGTAAAATACTGCACCAATAAGATAGAATAAGAAATTTGAATTAAGCGCAATAACTGAAGGAGTTAAAACTGAAAGGTTATTTCCAACTGCAAGAAACGAAGAAACAAGACCAAAGTATTGTAAAAAAGATTCTACATTTGCGGCTACAAAAATAAAAATAAAAAGCACAATACACCATTCAACAATAACTGAAAAAGGAAAAGTGAACAATCCAAAATCTCCATATTTTTTATTGAATAGCATTTTTGAATATTTTACAGTATTGAAAAATTTGCCCCTATACCACCTGACTCTTTGCCTAAAAAGAGCTTTTATTTTATGGGGTACTTCAGTATAAATGTGGGCATCAATTGATGCAATCATTTTAGCGCCATGTTCTCTCAAACGAAAAGCAATTTCCATGTCCTCAGTAATGTTGTTAACATCAAACCCGCCAATTTCACGAAGAGTTTTTGCATCATAAACACTCATTGGGCCGGGAGTTACAAGAATTGCATTTAAATCAGAAAGAATACTTTGAAAAAAACCAAAAGAAACTAAATACTCAACTTCTTGGATTCTTGCAACAATTCCTTTTACATTATAAGCTCTTACAAAACCAGTTACTGCTTTTACCTCATTCTTAAGCTTTGGAACCATTTTTTCAAGACAATCAGAATTAGGATAAGTATCAGAATCAATTGTTACAATTACTTTTCCTTTAGCAGAAGCAATACCATCATTAAGCGCAGCTGCTTTTCCTTCATTTTTCTTTTTTAAAATAAGTTTTATTCCACTTATTTTTCCAAGCAACTCTTTTGAGCCATCACTACTTCCATCATCAACAACAATAATTTCTTTTGTTCCTTTGTAAGCCATTGCTTTTACGTGTTCAATACATTTGAAAAGCAAATTTTTGTTGTTATAATTTGGAATTATTATTGAAACACTTGGCCATTCTTTTGGAATGGGTTCTTTTTTATCTTTTATTTCAAAATAAGCAAAAAGAAAAACACTATTAATGTAAATCAAAAGAACATTGAAAAAAATACTAATCCAATAAAGAGTTACTGTTTTAACCAAGAAATAAACAAAAATCAAAAGCACAGAAAATACTGCGATTGTTCTTGGTTTTATATTAGGAAATTTCATTTAAATATTAGACAAAAGAGAGATTAAAAAAACATGCCTAAAGATTTCCAACAATACTATTTATTCCACCTATTATTGAATCGGCATCTGAATACATGTTTTTAAGAACCGCAAAAGAACTTGTTGAAACCGAATCAAATGAATTTGGATAAATTTTTATTGTTCCTTTTTCAAGCACTACTCTTGATTTTTCAAGAGAAGAATCAGGAAGTGCAATAAGAATTATTCCTTTATCTGAATCAGCAAGAATTTTAGAACAATCATCTGCAGAAAGTTCTTTATTAGTAAGAACATCCCCTAAATTTGATTGACAATTTTTAAGTTCATTTTTTTCGAGTATTCTGCCCATTGAAATTACTTCTTTTTGTTTAAAAGTTAGAACTGTAATAAACATTGTAAGCGAAGAAAGCATGTAATTATTTTCAGCACCTTTTTCAACAAACTGAGGCGCTACTACAAAAGAATCATACTCTTTTAATTGAGCAAGAAGCACACCAGGTTCTGCTTCATTTGAAACAAACTCAACATCCCCTTGTACAACCGAATATTTGTAAGAAGAAAAATCATAATTAACTACAATAAAAACTGAAAGTAAAACTATCGCAGTGATTACTGCAGCAGTAAGATAAAAGTACAATTGTTTTGATTCCATAAAATAAAAAGTGTTTGAAAAACTTTAAAAACAAGAGCTTATGCTAAGGGAAAATTAAAAAAAAAAGAAGTTGTGGATTTGGCTTTCGCCAAATCACACAACAAGGAACCATGCAATTAAGCAAGGTCCATTGCGTCAATATCGTTTATTAATTCCTGTACAGCTGATCCTGTATCAGAAGCTGTGTATCCTGCAACGTAGATATCTCCTGTTGTTGCGTCAATTCTTGCTACTTTATCGCCTGGAGCTGTTAGCTCGTCTTCAAGGCTTGCTGCAAGACTGTTGACTATGTGACCACCAACAATTACGTTAGGGCCGCTTGGATTGTCTACATCTAGGTATACTAGAGGCTTGCTGATGTCTGCTGGTGTAGCGTATGTTTCAGGAGTAGCTTTACATGTTCCAGCTTCTCCGCCTTCAACTGCACCGCATGATCCGCCTGCAACTGCTTCAACAGTAACCTTTGAGCCTGAGTCAGTTGTTCCTGATTCTCCGACTGCAAGAGTCAATGTTTCTCCACCTGAGACTTCTCTTGTTGTTTCAGCACCGTATACAACTATCTGTACTTTCTCTGCATTTTCAGGCATTGAGATTTTTACACCTGCGTCGCTATCAAGCAACCAAGCTTTTGAACCTGCGTCTGTGTATGCAGCAGTATAGTAATTACTTCCTGTGCCTGATGTCAGAGTCAATGTTGGAGTTCCGTTGAAGTCCGCATCACTTGAGTAACCTGTTAGGTTAGAGTTGTTGAATGGACCAAGAGCTTGTCCGTCTGCTGTATCTATGTAGACGTTGAAATCTCCATTACTTACTGCATCATCAACAACGAAGTTTGCAACAAAGTATGCGTTTCCGTTACTGTATGCAACTGCGCTGTTGTAGTCTGGATCCTGTGGAACGTAGTGTCCAAACTGTGTTGAAGTTCCGTCTGTTCTGGTGAATGAACTTCCTGAAAGACCTGAACCTGCTCCGTTTTTGAAGTCAAGTCCTATTCCTTTTTTCTCAGTATAGGATGCATCGTTTGGCATTGTTGTTCCAAGGAAGTTAATTACTTTGTTATTCTGGATTACGTTTGACTCGTCCATTCCTATAGTGTCTGCATCAAGCATTAACCATAGTCTATTTAGAGTTGTAGCAGGATTTACTGCGTAAAGAACGCCTCTGTCCTGACTTCCCTGTAATTCCAAATTAACTCCGCTTGCGTTTCCATCAATTACTCTATCTTGAGTAAAGAACATCAACCCATAACCTTCTTGAGCAGTTAATGTTGACCCATTATTGTACAAAAGAGTTCCTGATGAATTCTCCTTTCTGAACTGCATTGCACCATCTACTGACAATCCTATTTTTGCTGTAGCAGAAGCGTTCGTGTCAGTATAGGTGTATGTTACACCGTCAACATTGAAAACATCTCCAAGCAGTAAGTTTGCATCGGCATTACTACCCAAAATGATACCAACACCCGCAACAGTAATCTGTGCATTAGTATCACTTGTTGGAGTATTTACTACAGTCCATACTCTTCCATTGATTGTATCAGCAGTAGTAACTGCGAAATTCAAATCGTTTGTATTAGTTGAATCTGCATTTGTACCATAGTTCAAATCATACCAGATTGTTTTTCCATCAAATACAAAAGTATCTCCTGTATCTGTGTCGTCCAATTCTAGTGCGAATGGAATTACGTGGTCTGCATCGTCAGCACCTCTGAATTTCAGTCCGCCTTCTGCAGAATCGTCAAGACCTGAAACAGCTGTTCCAAATTCAACGGTTGTTACTTCTTCTTTTCCTTCCCATCCAAGGAATTCTACTTTTGCATACCCTTTTCCAAGAGCATCGTCCATAAGAGACTGTCCGAATTCAGCTGTAGTTCCTTCCATGCCGGTCAATGAATCTCCTGCGTTAGTAGGATATAATGGACCGTTGGTTGAAGATGAATTGTTCCATTTGTCTCTGCTGTTTTGGATTTTTATTTTATCAAGGCTATTTCCTGATACTGTCAAAGATACTGTGTAATCATAGATTCCTGAAGTATCTGTTGGGTCGTATGGGTAACCTTTTGTGTTGTATAACTCAATAGTGTCTGTACCTTTTGTTAATTCAACATATCCAACTTCTGTTGTAGATCCAACAGCAACTGTATTGATGTACAAATTACTTTTCAGAGCGTAATCTCCATCTGAATCTTGGAAGTACTCTTTAAGGTTAGGTGTTCCGTCAGATGCAACTGTTTGAATGTCGATTAAGTTTTCTTCTTCATCGTACAATTCAAAAGTTCCGCTGTATGTTGTTGTTGCAGCACCTGTTTGGATAATCTGAACAACTTTAACAGTTACTGACTGTTCATCAAGTTCTCCAGCACCTACAAGACCTTTAACTGTTTCTCCTTCATTGTATGATTCTTTAGAGCTTGCTTTAACCATTCTTATATTTGTATTTCCTGTCAAAGTAGCTGCACTAAGTTCATACTCTTCACCGAAGAAAACAACTTTTACGTTATCGTTTGAGCCGTCAGTGAATGATGTTGTTCCCAAATCAATTCCACCTGTGCCTAAAACAGATTCGTAATAGAAGTCTCCGCCTTCCATGTATGCGACCAAATCAGTTATGTCTGATGATGTGTCGAATTTTGCGTTAACTTTTACTCCCATTCTTTCAGTAATTGTTGGGGTTGTTGAGTTGTTGTCAACTTTTTGTGCTAAACTAGCATTGTACAAATGAGGTAACTGTGCATCAGTCATAACATTTGTGTCGTTAGCATTATTTACTTCAATACCTGAGGATGAATCAAGAGATACTTTATATTCTTTTGATCCAGCACCGAATGATACTGTTCCTCCAACTGTTACGTCAACTGTCAGGTCGCTTAAATCAAGTTCTGCTGAACCTGAGCCTGTACCTGCGTTTCCTGAAACGCTAACAGTTTTTGTTGTAGCTGCTTTTTCTGCAATTTTTGCTGCAAGATTTCCTGCCCAAACTGCGTCTGAAAGAGCTGCCTCTGATCCAACTACAATGTTCACCTTAGGTGTTCCATTTGCGTTGTATATATCGTCTTTAGTGACGTCGGTTGCTGATACAATTGGTGCGATTGCTGTTCCTAGCAATACTGCTCCAGTTGCGATTGCAGCCAACTTTTTCACATTGAATCCTTTCATTTTTCGTTTCACCTCACAATGAATTTTATCAAAAGTTACTTCCGACCAGCCATGGCTATGGCGAAGCCGGTTGTAGGCTCTTATATTGAATTGCTCACTTTATTTAAAAAGGTTTCGGTCAGCGAAAAACTCTTAAAGCCCTTTATATGCGAAATAGGACTAAATTTAAGGCTTTTGATGAACCGTGCATAGTCAATAAACGAACCTTCTTGAATCGCCAATTTTATGGCTAATTCTATTAGTATTTAAGGTAAAGAAACTAATAAAAAGAGACTTTTTTCGGCAATAGTCTATTTTTTAGGAGCATATAGGCTTTTTGAGAAATTAGCTAGTTCTTCTTTTGCCATTGATTTGACCATTGCATTATTGTATATTTGAATCATTTCAGCCATTTCCATAAATGCATCTTGCAAATCATCCATAGCTAAAACAACTTTTTTTGGCCTTAATACTTCTACTGAGGTTGGACCAAATAAATATAGGAATCTTACCAATGTTGTAAAATCTTTTGCACTTAAATTTACTTCAATATATGCAGTGTAGTGAACGTCTTCTTTTATTGGCGCTACTTGAAAGATGTCATAAACAATGTAATCTTTGTTTTCTTTTATTTTTTCTTCAATATCATTCATGTGTTTTTTTAAAAATTCTTCTTCTACTGCTCTGAATTCAATAATCGCTTTAATCCTCATATCAAAAGGATCTTTTTCTTGGATTTCTTTTCTTCTTCTTACTGCTTCTGCAATATTTTCCATTAAATAATATTTTTGAGGATACCCTTCAATTTTAACTACTTTAATTTTCAGCATTTGTTTAAGTGAAGCATTAAGATCATCAAATGGAATATTCAATTGTGCTTTTAGTTCTTCAACTGTTTTTGGCGAGCTCAAAAGAACTAGAGCAATTTTTTTTTGGTTTTCAGTAAATCTTGACATAAAATTCCTTCTATATATTTTTCATTAATAGTACTTATAATTTCATTACTATATAGAATAATTATATTAAGGTTTTTATTTGGGTTAGAGTGATTATGAAAGAATATAATCTTGATTTACATCTTCATGGCCTTTATGCTGGCGGAGTTAGCAACAAAATAACTATTCCTGTAATGGCTGAACAGTCAAGAATTAAAGGGTTAAATGTGCTTTCTACTGCAGATATTGTTCATCAAAAGTGGCTCGAGCATGTTAAGGCAAATCTTGTTGAAGAAAGTAATGGGATTTACAAAGACAAGAAAGGGAATTGTAATTTTATAATAGGTGGAGAAATAGAAGACAACAAAAGGATACATCATATTTTTTATTTGCCTTCAATTGAAAGCGCATATGAACTTCGCGAGAAATTTATGGGCAAAGGAAATTTGGATTGCATAATGTGCGGCCGCCCAAAGCTAAGAGTTAGTGCTGAAGAGTTTGCAATTGCTGTTGATGAAGTGAAAGGAATTTTTGGGCCTTCACATTCATTCACACCTTACACTGGAATTTATGCACACTTTGATTCTTTGAAAGACGCATATGGTTCAATGTATAAAAAACTGAATTTTATTGAACTAGGTTTAAGTGCTGATACTGAATTAGCTGATTCAATTAAAGAAAATCACAATTATTCTTTTCTTACAAGCAGTGATGCACATTCACCTTGGCCACATAGAATAGGCAGAGAATTTACAAGAATAAAAATGAATGAACCTGATTTTAAATCATTAAAAAAAGCAGTAGAAAATAAAGATGAAAAATTAATTACACTTAATGCAGGGCTTAATCCAAGAGAAGGCAAATACCATTGCAGTGCATGCAATAATTGTTTTGAGAAATATACAATGGAACAATCCGAAACAAACAAATGGAAATGCGTGAAATGTAAATCCGGGCAAATTAAAAGAGGCGTAAGAGATAGAATTGCAATGTTAGCTACTGAAAATTTCTCGCCTAAATTCAGACCCCCTTATTTACATCTTTTGCCTCTTGCAGAAATTATTCAACAATCAGTAAAAACTAAAGGAATTCTTACTGTAAAAATACAAAGCAAATGGAAACAATTTATAGATTCTTTTGAAAATGAAATTCAAATTCTTGTTGATGCTGAAAAAGAAGAACTTGAAAAAATAGACAAAGATGTTGCTGAAAAAATAATTGCATTCCGCGAAGGTTTGGTGCTTTACATTCCCGGAGGCGGAGGGGATTATGGTAAACCAATAATTTGCAGTTCTAAAGAAGAATTAAGAAAGAAAAAAACAGAACTTGAAAATAAATTAGCAGGAAAATCTGAAGCAGGGCTACAGAAAAAATTAGAAGATTTTTAACGAACATACGTTAGTTTGCTTTCGTCAGAATCTGAATCATTAAATTGTTTTGTAAGAGCTGCAAAAGTTTTTTCTATTTCTTTTGCCTCCTTATCCATCTTATTCATGTCCACTTTGAAACCATATTTTTTGATTATAAGTTCAAGAACTTTTTTTGCCGCACCAGGATCGCCATAAACAAGATTTGCACTTGTCTCACCCATAAGACATGAACCAACAATTCCATTTTCTTTACCAATGCCGGCCAAAAGTCCTGCTGCACCACTAATAAGACCCAAAGGTTTGTCAGTTATTGCCCCTGCTTTTTTCCACTCTGCAAGTTTATTTTTAGTAGTAGCTGCTGCAATAACCCGCGGAGAGGATTGCATTCTTTTATCGCCTACATTAATTCCTGCAAGAGTACAAACTTCGCCAAGCCCTTTTTCTTTTAAAGCAGCGATTATTGATTCTGAAAATTCAAAATGTTCTTGAGCACCGTGCCTTACATCTAATGAAGGTTGAACTGGGCCCGAAAGAAAAATAAAATCTTGATTGTCAACAGAACAATAATAAAGTTCATCTTTTATTAGCTCAAGAAGTCCTGTTGTTGTATGCACACTAGGAGGAAAAGATGTCGAAGTTATTTCAGCAAATTTTTCTGCTTTAAGATGCTTAAGAAGATAATCTACACAAATTTTTCCAACCAAACCTATACCAGGTAAACCGGCAATAAGAACTGCGTTTTTAAATTTTTTTTCTTTTAAAAAAATTACTTTTGTGCTCATTACTTTTCAACTCTTTCAAATTCTGTTTTTCCATTAGAAGAAACAATAATAGAATTCAGCCCCTCATAAATTTCTTTCAAATTCTTTTCAGCAGATTTGTAATCAGGAGCAGAAACTTTCATGCTATAAATACCTGAACCTTCATAAAAAATTTCAAGCGCACTTCCTGCTTTTTTCTGCACATCATTAAGAGTTTTTTTTATCACTTCAATGCCCCCTGAATCAGGAACGGAAATCAAAACTTTTGCTTTTACCGTTTTTATAGGAAGTTCAAAATTTTTCTCAACCATTTCCACAAGAGGCTTCAGCCATTTATTCGAAACTCCTTTTGCTTCGCTTTCACCATTAAGTCTTATTGCATTAAAAGCTTCATAAAGAGAATCATAATGTTCAAGCAAAGGTTCTGCAACTTCAGCCCATGCAACCTCATGCTTTTCTTTCATATCTTCAGCAAGAAGCTCTAAAAGTTTTTGAATTCTTTTGAACTGTTTATATTCTTCTATTTTCGAACGTTGGAGTTTTGAAGATACTTTTGTAAGCGAAATGTCAATTTGTTTTTTTTCGGGATAAACATTAGTAACTTTTCCAGCTCTAATTTGCCCTTCCTTAACAAAATTTCTGATATTTTTTACCCAACTAGTACTAACTTCAGAAATATGCACAAAACCTTGCATATTATCATATTCAATTAGCTCCATAAAAACTCCATAATTGAGCACTTTTGTAATCTTCCCTATTACTATTTCGCCTTGTTCAGGATATTCCATTTCAATTCACTCAGATATTTGTTTTGAGTATTTTTGTTTTAAGCCTTATTTTTGAAGCGCCTGTGTCAGCAAGTAAATTATTGCATACCAAACATTTTACTTTTGTTGAAGCTGCACTAAATGCGTTCTGTTCATTACCACACCCAGGACATTTAAGCCTATAAAAAACTGTTTTTGGTTTTGAGATAAGTTTTTGTTCATCAATCATGACATAACCTCCGTGAGTTTTTTATCTGAAAGAAGTTTTGCAATTTTAAGAGGAAGTTCTACAACTTCGCCTTTTTTAAACGGACCATATTCATTCATGTCCGCGCCAACAAATTCAGGAATGTCTGAAAGAATTTTCACTGAAAGGTTATTTAAATCCTTCTTGCCGGAACTAGGCGAACCATTATCAGAAAAAATATCGTCAATTATATTCCCATGTTTTTTTAAAACACTTAAAAGATCCCTAAAAACCTTTTTTTCCTGCAAAGCCATTCGTGAATCATCAACATCACCTGTGCGCCAAGCAATTAAAGCAGCATTAAGAATTTTTTTAATTCTCATCGAAAAAATTTCTTCCGCCATTTTTTTTAGATTTGTGAAATCTCTGGTATTTGATGAAGAAAAATTTTTCAATGAATCTAAATAAGTTTTTTTTTCACCCGAAAGAAAAGAATTGAGGTCATTATAAAATTCCTGGTCAACCTGAACAAGTTTAACTGAACTTTTTTCAAGTCTATGAATTCTGCGAATTTCATCGTAAGATAATTCCATTAGTTTGACACCTCGGCATTCTTTCGCGCAAGAAGATAAAAAGCAGCATACGCAGGCAAAGAAACAGATTCATTTTCAAATGGACCAAACCATTCGCCATTCAAATAAAATTTAGGTGCTCTTGCATTTGCAATTTTTATTTCATCATCTCCAAGTACAACTGTTTCTTTCAAAGGATTAAAATCATTTAAATTGTCTAATGCAAATGATTTTGCTAATAGCCCCGTAGAACCATGAATAGTATTTGGAACTCTTATTATTTTGTTTATATCGACAGAAGTTTGTCTATCGACATCAAGTTTCATAGACTCTACTATAAATGAAAGAAAAGAATTCCAAAATTTATCTGCATTTACCCCATTTGACAATAAAAAACCCCGCTCAGCATTAGTAATTATATTGTGTTTTTCTTTTAATAGTTTCTTGGCGTTTGAAACTGTTGTTGAACCCATAGAAGCAACCAGAACAGGGTCATTTGCATTAAAAATTCGTTCAATCTCCAAAAATATTTTTTTTGACCAGCCTTTTGAAGAACTAATTTTTGGGCAAAAAAAACCTTTTTTATCCGCATAAAAACCTAAAGATTCAAGATCCAAATTTGTACCTGTAATATAATCAAGAATTTCAAGCCTAGCACTTTTTGAAAGGGACTGTACAGCACTAGACCTTACATGAATATGATACCCTTTACTTCCCGAAAAATTAACACTAATCCCCTCAGTGAATCCCAAATCATTTTCAATGATTTTTATCAATTCAAGCGATTGTTTTTTTGTCTCACCCAAACATTCAGGGCAAACCCATTCCTCAACTGAAAGCCTTTGCGAACCGCATGAATCACAGGCATCAGGCGAACCTTTGCCTTGTTTTCCGCAATCACTACATTTCCATGAATCGTGAGTTTCCTTACAATCTGTTTTGATGTCATCCGCATCAAATTCATAAATCAAATCTGCTCCAAAAAGATCTTTTTTTTCCATTGGTCTTGCAGAAGGAAATTTATAACGGGCATTTGAATAAGAAATATAAAACGGAGCATTTGTTCTAAGATACTGATTAAGAGCCGAATTTGTTTTGAACTCTAAATGGCGTGATGAAATTTTCTTACCAAATTCGCCCACTCCAAATTCCCTTGAAGCTATCTCAGGAATAGAGTCAACAGTAACTGACTTATAATAAGACCTAATCATCCCACTTAGAAACCTTTCCACCATAAAATAGAGAATCCAAAAAACAATTAATAAACAGACGTAATTCTAAAAAAAAGAAAAAAGAAAAAAAAGGTAAAAATTAGAAAAAAAATAGCTAATCAAAAACATTTACCTTTTTTTCTTTGTTGTTTTCTTTTTTACTGCAGGTTTTTTCTTTGCTACAGTTTTCTTTTTAACTGCTGCTTTTTTCTTAACTGGTTTTTTCTTAGCTA
>CAYMWD010000002.1:0-17353 GCA_964394025.1 uncultured archaeon
TATTGGTGCTACAACCATGCAAGTATCACATGCAAATTTTGCACCTGAATCTTCGATTATTTTTGAGTAGCCCATTTGGTCAGCAATTTTTTTAATTGGGCGAGCAACACAAATCCAAAATTCTTTTTTTACTTTTTTTCCTTTAAGCAGTTCGGTGAGTTTTTTTATTTCAACAATTGAACAATGAGGACAGCCTATTGATACAATGTCAACATCTGAATCATCATTCATTTCTTTTCTTGCTAAATCTATTTCAGTCTGTGAAACAGAAATTTTTTCTTTTGGAATTATTGTTTTGTTTGGAGTTATCCCTTCAATATGATAAAGTGCGGTTCCGCCGTAAGTTGCAATTGATGCAGAAAAACTTTTTAGTTCATCAATTGAAGCTTCTGGAATTCCGCGTATTAACGGAATTTTGTTTTTAATTTTTTCTCCGATTACTTTTCCAAGCGCGCCGAAATCAACAATATCGTTCAATTTAGCATTTACTTCAATAATCACTTTTGCTTGCCTGTTCTCTTCTAAGTGCAAACCATAAGCTGGTGTTTTTCCGGTTAGGGCTGCTGCTAATGCTGATGGCCCTCCTTCACGGTTGGTTTTAGCACCAAGAACAGAATTTGAAAATGCTACTGCACTTGATTCAGCCCATGCTATGTGTTCACCAAAATGAGGAGAATTTCCAATGAAATAAGGAGTACAAGTACATGTTGTGATTATACCCATTGCTTTGAATGCGTCTATAACCATTCTTTGTTTTTCAGCAAACTCTTCACTAATGCCTAATTGTTCTCTGTTTTCTAAATCCATTCCTGCAGGGTTTAAAGTTGTAAGAACTTTTACATTTCCGTCTTTTGCTAATTCTGCAAGAAACTCTAAACCAGCATCTCCAAGATTATCATAGCTTACTCCAGCCACTTGAACACTTGTAACATCAATGAGTTTTTCAGCGCCGTAAATGTCGCCTAAAGCAGTTAAAATTTCCATGCTTTTTTTTACTGCATTTCCTTGTTTACCTTCAAGCATTTCTTGTTCTTCTTTTGTTAGATTCATTTTGGTGTTCTCCTTAAATTTCTCCCTATTCTCATTATGTCTCTTCTTGTTGTTTTTATTATCGGAACTTTTTTTCTTTTTGCCTCTTTCACCTGGCTTCTGTTTGAGTATCCCCACGGCACCATCATTGTTTTTATACCAAGTTTTCTTGCATTTAATATCTGTTCAAGTGAATCTTCTATTAAAAGTACCTTGTGTGGAGGAAATCCTGAACGTCTCATTATTTCATGTAATTGTTCATTTTTCTTTTTTGAAAAGTCTCTTGAAAGAATATTTTCTTCAGGAATATTAACTCCATAACTTTTCAACAATTCCATTACTGATTTTTTGTCTTTTGTCGTTGCAATGTAAACGTGATTTTTTCTCTGCACTTCTTTTATGAAACCTGCCATTCTAGGAAAAGCACCTTGCAGTGCTCTCCATTTTTGCGGAGTCATTTCCTGCATTTCTCTTCTTTGATTGTAGAACCTGTCCTTGAATTCCGCTGCTTTTGCAGTGTCTTTTTCGTGTTCTCTGAAAAAATGTTCTTGAGTCATTCTTGAAAAATCAGTTGAAGGTTTTTCTTTTATCATGCGCATTACTGTGTAAAAGTGTTCCACAACAGTTATCAGCGGTCTTGCTTCCCTGAATTTTTTTTCGAGAACGGCTGAATGTTCCCCGCCGTATGCTGCAAGTGATTGAACGTAGCATTCTTTCACGCTGTCTCCTATGACTCCATCAAAGTCAAATGCTACTACTCCTGTTTTTTCACTTCTTTTAGCTTTTACCATTTAATCAACTTTAAAATAATCCACTATTAACTCATAATCCTCTTTTGCTATTTCTTTGCTTTCTTCAAGACCTAATCCTTCAAATCTTTTCTTTAAAGCAGGAATAACATGCTCTTTTCTCATTCTGCCTGCTTCTATAAATTTTAGGTGTCTTTCTATTCCTATTTTTCCGAATGCATCCATTTTGTCACAGTCATAAAGGATTTTTGCTTCCAGCAGTTTTCTCTTTTCTGCAGGAAAATTATAATCATGCTGAGCTATCGCTTCAAGAACTAAATTGATTTTTTTTTCTGGGAAATTGTGTTTCCTGAGTATTGGCTCTGCTAATTCAGCTGATTTATCCCCGTGAATTTCCAACCCGTAATGCCTTCCTAAATCGTGCAGCAAAACAGTTGCAACCATGACTTCCAAGTCGCCTCCTAATTTTTCACAGAGAACTTTTGATTTTTCCCAGACTCTTATGATGTGATCAGTTTTATGCACAGGAGAAATTTTTGGGGATTTTTCCATTGTTTCTTCCATTTCTTTTAGAAAAATTTTGTACCATTTTTCCCAAGGCAAAATAATCACTCTCGAAGATAATCTTTCAAATCTGCTTTTGGAAATTCTGCTTTTGAAAAGTTTTTTCCTTTTTTCTTAAATGATTGGGTACAATCAAAACCCGCTTTTGATGTGAAATGGGTTTCTGATTTTGCGCTTGGGTCAAGGCTGGAGCCTTTTTCTCTTTCTTTTATTACAAGATCGTGGTCTGCTTGAAAGCGTGTTGCCATTGCCCATTCTACACTTTCATTATCATAAATGTCAATATCTTTGTCTACAATGAATATGTGCTTGCAGGACTTGTGTCCGTCAAATGCTGCCCAAATTGCTTTCTGTCCGTCTTCTTGTTCTTGCTTGTCGATTTTAACTCTTGCGTGAAGCCATGAGCAGCCACCTGCATTTACATTTACGTCAAGACATTTTACTCCTGCTTCGTTTACTTTTTTGAATATTGTTGGTTCACGAGGCATTCCCATCAAAACCTTATGCTCAAGCTTTCCGGGTAAAAGAGCTTGCCAGATTGCATCTTTTCTGTGAGTAATTTTTGTTACTGTAAAAACTGGCTGTTGTCTTATTATGTCCTGTGTTTCTGTTAAGTCAACAAACGGACCTTCATCAGCTAATTCTTCTAAATCAATAGTTCCTTCTAAAACAAATTCACAATCAGCCGGAATGTAAGCGTCAAAGGTTTTTGCTTTTACAACTCTAATTGGTTTTAGAGTGTTTGCAATTTCAAGTTCGTCTTGTCCTATTTCAACTGATGTTGCTGCTGCAACAAGAACTTCCACTCCGTTTCCAATGCAGATTGCCATTGGCATTTTTTTCTGCGCTTCCAAAAACATGTCGAAGTGTCTGTTTTTTACAATTCTCATTGAAAATTTATTTTTTGCAATTTGCATTGAACGATGAAAGTCAAGGTTCTGTCCGTGTTCAGGTGAGGTCGCGACAACAACTCCGCTTGAAATGAAATTCCCCCCATCATTTGGGCAGTGGAATAAAATTGGAATTTTGTCTAAATCAACTTCTTTCATTTCTACTTCCTGACAAGGAGCTTCTTCTACAATTTCTGGTTTGGATGGATTTTCAATTGCATTTGTAATAACAGGAATTAAATCTGATACTTCACAGCCAAGGTAATCTGCTACTGACTGTTTTGTTGGAAAAATATTTCCAGCCACTCTGAATTCTGATTCTTTTATGTTTTCAAATAAAACAGGTCTATCAACAAGTTCGTTTATTACTGCACTTGCTTCGAGCTTTTTTGATACTTCCTTTTTTATTATTGCTAAATTTTCTAGTTTTTCTATGTGTTCTCTAAATCCCATTATTTCCACCTCTTAAATTCGTTGTTTTCAATGTTTAAGCAATCCATTGCCTTTCCACTAATAAAAGCCAATAAATCTTTAATTTCCTTTGGTTTGTGATAAAAACCAGGGCAGAGAGGCATTACTATTCCTCCTGCAAGTGAAATTTTGTGCATTTGTTCTATTGCATTAGCACTTAGTGGAGTTTCTCTTACACAAACCACTAATCTTTTTCTCATTTTGAGCATATTATCTGCTGCTCTTGCAATCAGTGTTCCGCAATGAGCGTTTGCTATTTCCGATGTTGTTTTTAGAGTGCAAGGAATCACTATCATTGAGTCAACAACAAAACTGCTTGATGCAATTGAGGCAGCCATGTTTTTGTTATCAAAGCATTCTTTTGCAAGTTTTTTTATGTCTTCAATTTTGTAGTCTGTTTCTTCTTCAACAAGTTTTTCAGACCATTCACTCATTACAAGATAAATTTCAACGCCTTTTTTGTTGAGTCTTTGAAGTAAATCTACGGCATAAGAAATTCCACTTGCACCTGTGATTCCTACTATTACTTTCATTTTTTCCACCTCTTCAAAAACTCCAAACTTTTAATCAAAGCAGGACTAACTTTTTCCCCTGATTCAATAAGATTTTCAATTTCTTTAATACTCAAAAGCAAAATATTTTCAACTTCTTCTTTTTGGATTTTTATTTCTCCTTTTCCTTCACAAACATAAAGAGTCATTAGAAAAGAATCTTTGTAAGTTCTGTCCAAAATTATTTCTTCACCTATTTTTTTTATGTTTTGGACATCTAATCCTGTTTCTTCTTTTACGCCTCTTACTGCTGCTGCTTCAACTTTTTCCCCTGCCTTTACGGTTTCTCCTACATTTGAATAATACCCTGGTCTTTTGGATTTGTTCATACTTCTTTTTTCAATAATTATTTTATTATTATAATAAACAAAAATTTGAGCACTCCTATAGAGCAGCCCTTTTTCCTCGACTTCTTTGCGTGGAGCCTGTCTCAAGACTTCGTTTTTTTCGTTAATAACATCAAGTATTTCTTCCATTCAAAACAACCCTTTATCAATTAATTTTGCTTCTTCACCTGCTTTGCAAATATATGTTTTTTTTACTTCATTCATTTTTGAAAATCTTTTTTCAATTTTTTTTGCATCTTTTTCCAGACACAAAACCTTAACCTGTGGACCAGCGTCAATTGTAAAATAACATTCTATTCCTTCTTCGCGCATTTGCATTACTTCTTTCATTAGTGTTATTGTTTCAGCTTCCCAATAAATTAAATGTGGTTCTGTTGTTAGCATTGTTGAATGCATTTTCAAACAATTCAATTCAGTTGTTTTTCCAAGCAAAGTAAAATTTTTTTCAAGCAAAGCATTTTTTGCAATCTTAATGTCTTGTTCAATTGTATCAAGCCAACACTTATAAAAAACAGAATTATCAGTTGAATGATTCATACCTGTTCTGGATTTTACTTTTTTTTCCTTGATGCTAAGCACATTAACAATCATTGTTAATTCTGGCCAATGATTTTGAGGCGCTAATTGTACTGCATAACTATCAGAGCCATCTTCATTTTCGCCTTTAAGCCATTGTACAAACCCCGCTTCAATACTTCTTGAAGCAGAACCGGAACCAAATCTGGCTAAAATGCTTAATTCTTTTTTATCTAAATGCAAACCAATTGCTTTTGTAGATGCAAGAGCAAGTGCAGCAAAAGCAGAAGCACTTGAAGCAAGCCCAGCTGATTTTGGAAAATTTGATTCGCTTTCAACCCTTGCAAAAAGCATTTTTCCTGCTTTTTTTCTCACAATATTTAGCAATGGTTTTATTCTTTCAACTTCTTCTTTGCTTGCTTTTTTACCATCAATTTTAAGCGTGTCTTCCTTGTATTTTTCAAGAAATTCAACAGTTGTTGTCGTAGATAATTTATCAAGAGTCATTGATATGCTGTTGTTGTAAGGCAAAACAAGTTCTTTGTTCCTGTTTCCCCAGTACTTTATTAGAGCAATATTTGAATGTGCTCTTGCTGTTTCTTTCATTCTTTGCCTACCTCGGTTTTTATTGCTTTGAAACCTTCTTTTTCAACTGCTTCAGCAATTTTTTCTTGTGCTTTTTCATCTTCACAAAGACATATTACAAGTCCGCCTCTTCCAGTGCCTGTGAGTTTTGCTCCAAGAGCTCCATTTGATTTTGCAACAGCAATAATTTTTTCTATTTCATCACAACTCAAAGTCATTTTACGAAGAAGCTCCATGTTTTTGTCCATTAGTTTGCCCAATAATTTTATGTCTCCTGTTTCAATTGCTTCGATTGCATTATTGAAAATTTTTTCATACTCAGCAAAAATCTTTTTGTATTTTTCAGGATTTTTTTCTTTTTCTGCTTTCACATCAGCAACTACTTTTTTTGTTTCCTGAGTTATTCCTGTTGATACCAAAACTATTTTTGCTGGTTTTTCCATTGAAATTAATTCTATTTTGTTTGGCCCGCCTTCAAGGTTTTTTTCAAACTTTATGAAACCGCCAAAAGTAGAGCATGTATCATCTATTCCCGAAGCGGGTCCGCTTCCTGCCTCTTCTGCAGTGTGAGCTATCTTGTTTATTCCTTTATCGTCTAATCCTTTTTCAAATAATTCATTAAGACCTCTTGCAATACTGACCGCCAAGGCGGCACTTGCGCCCATTCCCGAACTGCACACAAGAGTTCCAGCAAGAGTTATTTTGACAGAATTTCCTTCTTTTTCTAATCCTAATTGTTCAAGCAGAGAATCAAGCTGTCTTTGTATTTCATCTTTTTTCTTTTCTTTATAGCCCGGGGTTTCAGGCCTGTTATCAATAAACTCGAATTTTTCAGATTTTTCAATTTCAGCAATCGTCCTATTACCCAATGCCCCCGCTATTCCAGCTAAACCATAAACAACAAAATGTTCGCCAAATAAAATAGTTTTTCCAAATCCAATTCCTTTTCCAGCCATTGAAAACCCCCTAAAAACAAATCTTACTTTTATATATTAAATAAATAAGAGAATAAAAAAACATGTTTGTTATGTAGCATAAGTGTTTTATTTTATTGAGTACTAATTCTTTAATGCGCAAATCATCAATTGCAAGAAAAAGATTAACAAGAGAAATTGCATCTCAAATGGGCACTAAAGGGAGAAGATCTTTAAGAGAAAGTTCTCATCCTGAAATTCAAGAAATATTCCACCCTCATTCTAAACTAGGCCCTGTTGCAGGTTATCCTAAATATCAGATTTTTCACGAACTTGCTAAACTTCCTCAAGAACACATAGGAAATTTTGTTGACTTGAATCATTTGAGAAGCACTCTTAGAAGTCAGCCTGCAATTGCATCTTTATTGAAAGCACACCCTTCATTGAACGCATCTTTTGAAGCTAGTGTTCAACGTGCAGTACGCGAAAGAGGAATTAAAGGGTCAAAGTATTGGGAAACTGCGCCTAAAGAATATATTGACAAAATTATTGCTGGCGGAAAAGCAAATCCTAATGTGATGAACCAAAGAATGGGTGATGTTTGCCGTAGGCATTTTGGCGAAGAAGTTAAACCAAGAACTATTTTAGATATTGGTACTTTTTCAGGTGGAACAATTTCCGGGGTTGTTTCGGGTTTGAAGCCTGAACAAAGAAGATTGTTGAATGTTGTTCTTGTTGATGTTGCAGGTAAAATAGTAAAAGAGCATGCTGTTCCTGAGCTTGTTAAACTCGGAGTTCCTAGAAAAAATATTAGAGTTATTCCTTCAAGTTTCTATAATGCTGCTGTTGCATTTAGACAAATGCCAAGACCACTTCACGAGAAAGGTCAGAGAAAATATGCTGAAATTTTCAAAGCACTTAGTGGAAAAGTGGATTTTATTTCTGCTGGAGCATCGACAATTAATTTTGCAAATGATTTAAGACCTTTTATGGCGAGTGTTAAATCTCTTTTGAAAAAAGGCGGAGTGTATGCTGATTGGGAATGGGGCAGTGCTGAAGCACGAACTCCTACAGTAAATGTCCCTGAATTGAAAAAGAAAGTAATTGGTCCAAATAATTTAACCGAACATGATTCTTATGTTTCTTTTTTGAATTTTTGGATGGGTTTTTTCAATTATCCTGCGTATGTAAAAGACAAACTTTTTTCAGACATTGAAAGAAGCAAAGAATTTAATTTTTTCAGATGGGTTGAGGCCAATGAAAAGTGGATGGAACAAGAAAGAAGAAATTCAGGAGCAGGACTACTTGATGATCCTGCAGGTTTTAGAAATCGTGCTTATAGAACTCCTGATTCAATGTTACAAGCCGCACAAAAAGCAGGTTTTACACAAACCACTGCTGAACATCCAATAGCAAAACCAGGAATTAGAGATACTGGCAATGTGAATTGGTTTGTTACTTTACAAAAATAACTACTGTACTTTGAATTTGTAACCGTATGCAATCGCACCTTCAGAATCATCGTCTGAGATTTTTCTGAATACTTTTTTGACTTTTGCGCCTGTTTTTATTTTTTCATCTTCTGAATCAACTATTTGGGTTAATAGTTTGACTTTGTTTGTTAGTTCTATTATTGCAATAAAGTATGGTGTTTCTTTGTCAAATCCTTGCGGTCCAACAAATACTTTTGTCCATGTAAGTATTTTTCCTTCTCTTGGCATTTCTTTTGCTTCAAGTTTTGTATTGCGCCCTGCTTTTGGGTCTACAACTCTTGCAGGAAAAAATTCTTCGCCTGTTTCTGGATTTCTGTTTCCTTCTAACCTGTATCTTTCAGGATATTTTCTCCAATGAAGTGGAAGTGCTCCTTGAACCATCATAATCACCTACAATTTTTTGTACAAGTGCACAACTGCTGTAGCACCTGAACCTCCTACGTTATGTGTTAATCCTATTTCTGGATTTTTTACTTGTCTTTGCTCAGCTTTTCCGTTGAGCTGCAAATATGCTTCGATTGCTTGCGCAACTCCAGTAGCTCCAACTGGGTGTCCTTTTCCTTTCAGTCCGCCTGATGTGTTTATTGGAATTGAACCATTAAGTGCGGTGTTTCCTTCTTCAGTAAACTTTCCGCCTTCTCCTTTTTCGCAAAAGCCAAGTGCTTCAAGAGCCATTATTTCTGCTATTGTAAAACAATCATGAACTTCTGCAAATGAAATATCTTTTGCAGTAACTCCTGCTTGTTTGTAAGCTTGGTCTGCTGCAATTTTTGCTGCTTTTGTTTCGTATAATTTCTCGCGTGGTGCTAATGCAAGCGTATCTGATGCTTGTGCTGATGCGACAATTTCAACAGCTCTATCACTTACATCTTTTGCAACATCTGATGCTGCTAAAATTACTGCTGCAGCCCCGTCAGTTAAAGGCGAACAATCCAAAAGTTTTAGTGGAGAAGAAATATAACCTGAGTTCATTACTTGGTCAATTGTAACTTCTCTTTGAAATTGTGCGTTAGGATTTTTTACTGCATTTTTATGGTTTTTTACTGCAACCTGAGCTAATTGTTCTTCGGTTGTTCCGTACTTATCCATATGAGCTCTTGCCATTAAAGCGTAAAGTGCGGGAAATGATGCACCCATAAATAATTCAGTTTCTTGGTCACCTGCTCCACCTAATGCAAAACCAGCATCTTCTGTTGAAACTTCAGTCATTTTTTCTATTCCGCCTACTGCAACAACATCATACATTCCGGAAGCAACAGCAACATACCCTGCTCTTAATGCAACTGAACCCGAGGCACATGCAGCTTCTAAACGTGTTGATGGAACTGGATTCAAACCTAATTGGTCAGCAATTAAAGCACCAATGTGTTCTTGCCCGACAAATCTTCCTGACGCCATACAACCACCATATACTGCTTGTATGTCTTTTCTTTCAAGGCCAGAATCTACTATTGCTTTTACTCCTGCTTCTGCAATAAGTTCTTTGAAATTTTTTTCCCAGTGTTCACCGAATTTTGTTAATCCGCCACCGATTATGCTTACGTTTCTCATTTTTTCACCTTTAATGTAATGTTTTGATTTTTTTCCTGTGTATTATGTACTCTGCGTAGTCCACGTATTCTTTTTCTTCTATTGCTTTTAACAGAGGCACTTTTGCTCTTTTTTTCTTGATGTTTTCCGTTACTTTTAGTATAAATGCATCACTACCAGAACCTGAACCATAGCTTACAACAAGAATTTTATCACCTGGTTTTGCAACATCAAGAACAGATGCTAATCCAACCATTGATGCGCCTGAATAAGTGTTTCCGATTTTTGGGGTCATTAATCCTTGTTCTATTTTGTCAGGAGTAAAGCCAAGTTTTTTTGCAACAAGTTTTGGGAATTTTCCGTTTGGCTGGTGGAATACTGCATAATCAAAATCTTCTGGTTTTGTTTTTGATTTTTCCATCATCATTTTTGCTGCACCCATAACATGCTTAAAATAAGCCGGCTCACCTGTAAATCGTCCTGCGTGTCTTGGAAATTCTGCATGTTGTCTTCTCCAAAAATCAGGAGTGTCAGTTGTGAATGAGCAGGTGTGTGTTATTTCTGCAATAATTTCTTCTTTTTTATTTCCGACTATAAATGCTGCTCCGCCTGAACCAGCAGTAAATTCGAGCGCATCTCCTGGTCTGCCTTGTGCAGTATCGGCACCAATAGCTAAACCATATTCAATCATTCCTGCTTTTACAAACCCATAAACAATTTGTAGACCTGCAGTTCCTGCTTTGCATGCAAATTCAAGATCGGCTGCCATTATTTCTGTACCTGTGTTAATTGCTTCAGCTACAATTGTTGAGGTTGGTTTTACTGCATAAGGGTGTGATTCTGAACCAACATAAACTGCGCCAATTTTAATAGGCTCAATTCCGGCTACTTCAATTGCATTACGTGCAGCTTCAACACTTATTGTTGCACAGTCTTCGTCCCATGAACCAAGAGCTTTTTCTTTTACTCCTAATCCTGCTGAAATTTTTTCACCGTCTTTTTTCCAGACTCTTGCAATTTCAGCTACTTTTATTCTTTTTTTAGGAACATATGCTCCGTATCCTACTATTCCAGGGTTCATTTCCAAATCACCTTATTCTTTATGTATGATATTCCAAAACCTATTATAAGTGAAACAACAAAATCCAACCCTATATTTCCAGGATCTCCTTCATAGGCCATTATTTCGCCTTGTGCTTGTTGCATATTCATTGAATAGTTTAACATTCTTAAAATAAGCAGAATTAATACTGAAAGAATTATTCCTTGTTTTTGAAACTTATCAAGTTCAATTGCTTTAGATTTATTCAAAAACATGAAAATGAAATAAGTAACTATTATCAAAATTCCAATCATAAATGCTTCATTAACAAAATAACTCATTTTTTCCCCTCCAAAATTTCTTTTGCCCTTGTAACTGAAATTTTTCCTTCATCAGCCATTTGTTTTGCAATTTCTTCTATTGCTTTTCCTTCTGCTCCAGCCATTACTGCAATATTTTTTGAGTGAAGTCTCATATGCCCTTTCTGGATTCCTTCGGTTGCAAGAGCTCGCATTGCTGCAAAATTTTGAGCTAAACCAACAGAAGCAATTACTTCTGCTAATTCATTTGCTGTTTTTACTCCTAATAATTTTACATTGATTCTTGCAATTGGATGCGTTTTTGTTGCGCCCCCAACTAAACCTACAGCCATTGGAAGTTCAATTTCCCCAACAAGATTACCTTCAGCATTTTTATAATATTTTGTAAGCGGTTTGTAAGAACCGTCTTTTCCTGCAAATGTATGAGCACCTGCTTCTACTGCTCTTGAATCGTTTCCTGTTGCAATTACAACTGCATCTATTCCATTCATAATCCCCTTATTGTGAGTACATGCGCGGTAGATGTTGTTTGCTGCAAATTCATAAGCATCAAGTATTTTTTCAATTACTTCTTCGCCTAAAATTTCTTTTTTCCATACTGTTTTTGATTTTACAGTTCTGTGTATTGCAAGATTGCTAATTATTCTAAGTCTTATTTCTCCACCTGTAAGTTCAATTATTTTTTGTGAAATTCTTTCACACATTGTATTTACTGCATTCGCGCCCATTGCATCTCGCACATCAACAAGCAAATGTAAAACAACTGTTTTGTTACGGGAAGTTTCAAATTCCATTGCTTCTATTCTTCGCGCTCCGCCACCAAATTTTATTAAAATTGAGTCACCTGAATTCGCTATTTCAAGAAGCTCTTTTTCATTTGCCATTATTTTTTCAATCGCTTCTTTTGTATTTTTTACACCAACAATTTGTATTTGGCCAATCATTATTGGCTCTGTTGCTTTTGCATCAAATCCTGTGCTTAATTTCGCTGCGTTTGACGCAGCAGCAACAACACTTGGTTCTTCAGTAGCAAAAGGCACTAAATAAGGTTTTTTGTTAATTTCAAAATTTGTTGCAATTCCCATTGGCAAAGAAAAAGTCGAATAAACATTCTCAATCATTCGGTCTGCAGTTTCAAAATCAAGTGCACCGAATTTATTTAATTCACTAATTTCTTCATCAGTTAACTCTGCAAATTCTTTCAGAACTTGCTGTCGTTCTTCGAGTGTTTTTTCATAAAACTTTGATACACGAGATGTTTTCATTCAAATCACTGTAAAAAATCAAGCAATACGCAAAATAAGCGTTTTCCTATTGTTTTGCCTGTAAGAGATAATCACGCACAATTTTCATTTGCGTAATTTTTTTGGTTTTACCCTCACGGAGCATATCATTTTTCTCCATGTTTGTTCACCTTGAGTGATTGTGCGACAAGAAGTATATAAAGATTTCGACTTTTGACAAGACAAAATATGTCAATTGACGAACTATCAGCAACAGTTGTCTATTTTGCTAATAGCACTGATGAGCCTTTTACTAATTCAATTTTTTTGTTTATTGGAAATCTTTGCTGCCCATCAATTACTGCTGTTGCATTGCTGTTAAAATCTGAAATTGTTGTTTTTTCGTGGTCATTAATTATCAAAGGCCTGTGTTTCCAATCAACTGGATTTATTGATACTACCACAAACACTTTTGCATTTCCTCTTACAATAGGTCCGCCTGCACTTAGTGCATGTGCTGTTGAACCTGTTGGAGTTGCAAGCATTAACCCATCACTTGCTTCTTCTCTTTTAATGTCTGCAATTTTAAGAGAATAGCGCATTATTCTTCCAGCTTCTTTTGGAACAATAAGAACTTCATTAAGTGCATCAGGCATTTTCTTGTTATCAATTTTTGAAAGAATTCTTGTTCTTTCTTCAACAACAATTTTTCCTGAAATTATTTTTTGAACTGCTTTTTCTATTTCATCTGCAGAAAAAGCATGAAGAAATCCTATGTTGCCGCAATTAATTCCCATTACAGGAATTCTTTTTTTTAAATCGCGAAATGTTTTCAATAACGTTCCATCTCCGCCAAAACACAAAATTAAATCAGCATTAATATTTGTAATTGATTTTCCTTTTCCAAAAAAATCTTTATCAGTAATTACTTTTATTTTTTCCGAAAAAAATTCATTTGTTTTTTTTGCTGTTTCTAATGCAAGTTTATTTTCTTTTCTGCCCGTAATAAAGACGGTTTTTATTTCCATAGCAGAGTATTTGTTGAAAGTAATTATAAAAGGTTTCAGAGCACTAAAAAAACTTGAAAATGCCCAAAAAAACAATAAAAATATTTGTAAAAAATCACTAAAAATTTGTTATTGTCGAAGTAATCAAAAATTCATTTACCTTAGTTTTTAAATATTTTGAGTCTAATTCTAGGAGTTACTTCAGAGGTGAGTCAAAAATATGACAAAATATGTTTATATGTTTGATGAGACAAAAAACCCAAACTCATCAGAATCTATATTCTTATTGGGAAATAAAGGAGCACAACTTGCAGAAATGACAAGAGCTGGCCTTAGAGTGCCTTATGGTTTTACAGTCACTACTCAAGGGTGTAATGAATATTATGCTAAAGGTAAAAAGTGGCCAACAGGACTTGAAAAACAAGTGAAAGCTTCGCTTTCAAAACTTGAGAAAAAAATGAAGAAAAAGTTTGGAGATGCAAAAAATCCGCTTTTTGTTTCAGTTAGAAGTGGCTCTTATGTTTCAATGCCTGGAATGATGGATACTGTTCTTAATCTTGGTATGAACGATACTACTGTTGAGGGGTTTGCACGTTTAACAAAAAATCCAAGAGCAGCATGGGATTCTTATAGAAGATTCATAAACATGTTCGGGGATGTTGTAATGGGTGTTCCTCACCATAAATTTGAGGAAGAAATGAACGTTGTAAAGAAAAAAGTTGGTGCTAAAGATGACACTGATTTAACAACAGATGATTTGAAAGAAGTTGTTGCAAGATACAAAGAACTTGTAAAAAAAACAAAAGGACATAGTTTTCCAAATGATTCTTTTAAACAACTAATAATGGGAATTGATGCTGTATTTAGTTCTTGGAATGTTCCTAGAGCTGTTTCTTACAGAAGAATCAACAATCTAAAAAATGATGCTGGAACCGGAGTTAATGTTCAAGCAATGGTTTTCGGAAACATGGGTGATGATTCAGGAACTGGTGTTTCATTCACAAGAAACCCTGCTGATGGAAACAAAGAACATTATGGTGAATTCCTTGTTAATGCACAAGGCGAAGATGTTGTTGCAGGAATCAGAACACCTTTACCAATTGATGCAATGAAAAAAACTCATCCAAAAGTTTACAAAGAACTTT
Organism: uncultured archaeon; assembly: GCA_964394025.1. Classification (GTDB taxonomy): domain Archaea; phylum Iainarchaeota; class Iainarchaeia; order Iainarchaeales; family Iainarchaeaceae; genus PCWY01. The sequence continues at coordinate 14,377 of CAYMWD010000002.1, forward strand.
TAGGAATTTATTCAAAACTTGAAAAACATTATAAGGAGCTTCAGGATTTTGAGTTTACTTTTGAAAAAGGAACTCTTTATTTGCTTCAAACTAGAAACGGTAAAAGAACTGCACAAGCAGGACTAAAAATTGCTGTTGATATGGCTAATGAAAAACTCATTACAAGAGACGAAGCTGTTTTGAGAATTAAGCCTGAACAACTTGATCAATTGTTGCATAAACAACTTGACCCTAAAGTGGTTAAAGAAACAGAAGTGATTGCAAAAGGTTTAGCTGCTTCACCAGGAGCTGCTGTTGGAAAAATTGTTTTCACTGCTGAACGTGCAACTGAACTCAAAGAAAAAGGGGAAAAAGTTATTCTTGTTAGAACAGAAACTTCTCCTGAGGATATTGAAGGAATGCATGCTGCACAAGGAATCCTTACAGCAAGAGGCGGTAAAACAAGTCATGCTGCTGTTGTTGCAAGAGGAATGGGAAAATGTTGTGTTGCAGGTTGTGGAGACATAGAAGTTAATGAAACAAAAAAAGAAATTTTTATTGCAAAAAAGAACCTAACGCTAAAAGAAGGCGATTTTATTGCTCTTGATGGAGGAACAGGCGAAATTTTCAATGGACAAATTCCGTTAGTTGAACCTAAACTTGGAGGAGCATTTAATGTTCTTATGAAATGGGCAGATTCAGTTAGAAAGCTTAAAATAAAAACAAATGCTGAAACTCCTAAAGACACTCAAGTTGCAAGAGACTTTGGGGCACAAGGAATTGGATTAGCAAGAACCGAACATATGTTTTTTGACCCTGCAAGAATAATGAACATAAGACAAATGATTCTTGCAAAGGACGAAGCAGGAAGAAGAAAAGCACTTTCAAAACTTTTACCTTATCAGCAAAAAGATTTTGAAGGAATTTTTTCTACAATGAGTGGTCTTCCAGTAATAATCAGATTACTTGATCCACCTTTGCACGAGTTTTTGCCAAAAGAGGAAAAAGACATTAACGAAGTTGCAAAAGCAATGAATGTGACACCTCAAACAATTAAATCAAAAGTAGATTCTTTAGAAGAATTTAATCCAATGCTCGGGCATAGAGGATGTAGACTTGGAATCACATACCCTGAGATTACTGAGATGCAAGCAACAGCTATTTTCAAAGCAGCTTTAGCAGTAAAAGCAAAAGGCAAAAAACCTATTCCTCAAATTGAAGTTCCTCTTGTGGGAAATGTAAATGAATTTATTGCACAAAGAAAAGTAATAGATCAAGTTGCAAAAGATTTAGGAATAAAAGGAAAAATCGCATATCATGTAGGAACAATGATTGAGGTGCCAAGAGCTTGTGTTACTGCAGGTGAAATTGCAAAAGAAGCTGATTTCCTTTCATTCGGAACAAATGATTTGACACAAACAACACTTGGTTTTTCAAGAGACGATGCTGGAAAATTCATCCAAATCTATATTGACAAAGGAATTTTCGACGGAGACCCTTTCCAGAGTATTGACCAAAAAGGAGTAGGCAAACTAATGGAAATGTGTGTAAAGGAAGCAAGAAAAGTAAAACCTAAAATTGAAATCGGAATTTGCGGAGAGCATGGAGGAGACCCTGCATCAGTAGAATTCTGCCATAGAATAGGTTTGGATGATGTTTCATGCTCACCATACAGAGTTCCAATAGCAAGATTAACTGCTGCTCAAGCAGTGCTTAAGGAAAAGAAAGTTAAAAAGAAGTGACTTCGGTCACTTCTTAACCTTTTATTTTTTAAAAAAATAATCTAATTTAATCAGTTTCTTTTTCGCCTGTCAAAACCTACTGTTAATCCTTTTTTTGTACGAAGTCTGTACTCAGGCAGATTTTCATCCTGATTAAAGCATCTTGATTCTTTATCTGAACGCCTGTCAACATGTGCCTCAGAATTCCATTTTTCACCTTGTTTCAATGGCCTTAGCACACGTTGTTTTTCAGAATCCATTCTAAAAATCTTTTTTGCTGCTCTGCCCAATCTTTTTAAAACCATATAAATTCCTCCATTTAACTGAATAATTCAGCAACAAATCCTATTGCGCCGGTAAAAAAACCCATTACCCCAGTTGTAACTGAAACCGTTAATTCTTTGAGTTTTCCCTCATTATCAAGCCCATTATATTCTATTTCCCCTGAGTTCATTGCACTAAGAAATCTTTGAAGCGGGTTTTTTGAATTTACAATTCTATCAACGGTTAATTCTCTAAGTTTTATTTCAACGTTTGCAGAAGTGTTTATCCCAGTATAAAGTTCTTTAAGTTTATTTTTTTCGGTTACTGCCCAGTATTCTTCAACAGAACCGTCATCAAAAGTAATGTAAATATTTATTGTGTCTCCGCCAAATAATTCAAAAAGCTGTTCAGGTACGTTTTTTATCTGAGAATTTATTTCATTAATTTTTTCCTGTTTCATCTTTCCTGATTCAAAATAAGAATTTATTTCGCTTTTGTTTTGAGTAAGAATAACAAAACCAGATTTATTTGCACTTATAGGAGCAGTAATTAAAATAACGCCGACAAAAAGAAGCACAAAAAGTATTACAACAATTTTTAGTATTTTCATTAGAAAATTAATCTCTCCAAAATATAAAAACCCATGTGTTATGTATAAGTTAATTGCTTTTTTTGTTGTTTTAGTTTTTCGTTTAATTTTAATAAAAATTCTTTTAGATTTTCTTTTTCTATTTTAAGACCTGCTGCAATTGCATGACCTCCGCCTTCAGCATTATTACCTAGTTCTGCACAGATTTCTTTAAATGCTGTCCCAAGATTAATTCCTTTTTGTATTAGTTCTTTTGTTGCTCTGCCGCTTATTTTAAGCGAACCATCTTCATTATGCGCAACAGCAATTACTGGTTTATTGGATTCTATTGTCTCTGAACCATAAAGCATTCCTGCAACTATGCCTACAATTGATTCTTTAATTTCAGCACCAGCATCAAAATAATAAAATTGTTCTTCTTCAT
>CAYMWD010000003.1:0-17203 GCA_964394025.1 uncultured archaeon
TTTATGAATAATTTTGGGGTGTATACTAGGGGAGTAATGATAGTAGCCTGTTATTCAGATAAAATTAAAGTAGAATTGAGTAGAGGTTCAGGATTAAAATCAAACCCAAAAAAAGCGGTTTCTAAATTAGTTTCAGGTTTTAAGAACTCAATTGCTAATGATTTTTTGTTTGTAGTTAATTCAGGCGGTAAAGTCCCATTTATTCCTTTTTTAAAGCAAGGTAGAGCAGTGAATTCTAAAATAATCGGTAGAATTGAGTCTTTTTTCTTACCTTATATATTAAAATATTTCCAATTTGGTGTTGGGCGGGAAGAGGAAGCTTTACAGGAGTTAAAGGAAATAACTCCTAGCGCAAATATTTTTAGTATTGCAACTATGGATAATAATAATATGGAAACAAATTTTCAATTTTATAATAAAGAGATTACTACTAATGAGATTTTAGCTTTAAAAGTAAGTAGTGATTATGAATTTTTTATTAGCACAGTTCATGGTTTGCAAGAAACACCTATTAAATTTAAAATAACTGATAAATCAAAAGATTCAAGGGTTATTAAAAAATTAAATGGGAAATCTGCAAAAGAAGAATTTTTATCTTCTTTAGGGTGGCCTAAAGAATATATAAATGAACAAGTTTATAAAAAAGTCTTTTTTTACCCCTTACTTTATAAAAAAGATGGTATTGGGCATCCTTTTATTGCAGGTTTATTTTTAGGGGACAATATTATACCAACAATAAAAGTTGATGATAATAATTTGTGTTTAATGTCTACCTCAGGTAAATTGTTATTAGGGGTAGTCGATGAAGTATTGGATAAAATTCCAAGAAAACCAAAATTCATTATTATTGCAGAGTGTGGTATAAGATGTCAGACTTTAGGTAAAGGGTTGTTTAAGGTTAGAGAAAAGATTATAAATAAGTTTGGACCTGTTCCTTTTATCTCTTTGTATGTTGGCGCGGAAGGAACGTATTCTCCAAATACAGGAGTTGCATTTGGGAGTGATACTTTTAATATAATTGCATTTTTGTAGAGGTTTTTTTTATGGGTTTTGATACTGTTGTCATAGGGGGAGGAATAGCTGGTTTATCTGCAGGGTATTTTTCAAAAGGTAAAACTTTAATTTTAGAAAAATCAGATTTTTTAGGAGGGAGAGTTTATAGTGTTCCAGTAGCTAATAATAATTTTATTGAATTAGGTGCACAATTTTTTTCGGATGAAGATCCTCATATTTATTCATTAGTTAAACAATTAAAAATTACTGATAAACTTTCACCCGTATCTTTAAATGACTTTTTTGTCTTAAAGGAAGATGGATCATTTGCCCATTTAACGAATGAAAATTATAATGGTATTGATTCAAATGCTAAAAAAGAATTGGCCAAATTTTTTGATACTATTAGTAATTTTGATATGTCTGTGTTAAATAATCCCCCTAAAGAACTTATTGATGAAAATTTTGAAAAATGGTATAAGTCAAACATTGGTGAAAATTCATATTGGTTAGTTTATGGTATGGTTAGGGCAATAACATTTAGTGTTCCAACTGAAATTTCTGCGATATATGGGCTAATAGTATGTTCTACTTTTTTTGGTAAGTGCTTTACTTTTAAAGGTGGATTGATTAGTCTTATAAATAAATTAGAGAAATCACAAAATAGTACTATTTCATTAAATTCAGAGGTTAGTCATTGTGAGTTTGTGGATAATAACATAAAATTTATTGATTATTATAAAAGTGGTAAGGATTTACGTTTAAACACTAAAAATAGTAAAGTTATTTCTGCATTGCCTGCTAATGTAGCGCAATCGATTTTTGACTGCGTTGATTTGAAAAGAAAATTTTCTTTAGTAGATTATCATGGTTGTTATGTTAAGGTTTATAAGTTTGAAAATAGAGTATTGGATTATAATGCTGGTGTGTTAATTTCAGATCCAAAAATCCCTGTTTCTGTTGTTATTAATGAGCCTAACTATTCTAATTTTTCATCAAAAAATGGGATTATTGCAATTTTGATGCCTTATAAAGTTGATACTAAAAATAGCACAAAATTGTCTAAAAAAGCAGACGATGTTTTGTCTTTTTTAGGGGGTTCTAATAATAAAGGTCTGATTTCTTCGTCTGAATTTTTTTGGGATCAAGGTCTTCCAATTTTTAATAAAAATTTATTTAACTTACAAAAGGAGCTTAAAAAATTTACTGTTAATTCAAATTTTAAAATTTCAGGGGATTTTATGGGTTTGCCTTCTCTTGACGCATCAGTTGAAAGTGCATATTACTCTGCTAAAGACACTTAAAAATAAAATATTTTTTTCAGCACATATTTAATTAAAGTAGGAATGCTTTTGTGCGGTTTTCTAATTATTGCATGTAATAAAATTGAAAGGTGCATTGGAGGGTTTTCTAAAATCTCATCTAATTTTTTTTTAGAGTTTATAAAATTAGCCGATTCAACAAGAAAATCAAAGTCTGAATTTGTAAGTTTATCAAACACTTCTCTAACTAAATGTGCTTCTTTTTCTGAATTTGTAAGTTCTAAAAATAGGGTTTTTTCATAATCTATTATATTTTTTTTATTATTTTTCAAACTATTTTCAATTGACTTTGCTGCGAGAAATCCTGACAATATTGCTTGTCTTGCACCATATCCAAAAATTGGGTCCATAACTCTTGCAGCATCTCCCACTAAACATAAATTATTTCTAACTCTGCTTTTTAACATAGCTGTTTTACAGCTGCCTGTAGCATATCCATTAAATTGGTAATTTTTCATTATTTTATTTGCGATTATATTGTTACTTAAAAATTCATGGTAATATTTTTTCATCTTAGGGCCAACTCTTTTTTTATTAAATACTGCCATAGCAAAACCCAATCCTTTTTTGGATTGTGCTACATAGAAGTATCCTCCAGGTAAAAATTTATTATCAAAAAAAATGTGTGTAACTGCATTTTCTATGTTTAAATTTTTACCAGCTACGCCAAATCCTGAAATTTCTGTTTCTTTTTTTGAGTATTCATTTAATTTTGCTAACTTAGCTGTTTTTCCATAAGAGCCATCGGCCCCTATCACGAATTTAGGGATTATTTTTATTTTTTTATTTTTTTTTCTGATTATAACTTCTGATACTAGTTTTTTTTTAAATTTAATTTTTTCCAATTTTGCTTCAAATAATATTGGTATTTTTCCTCCTTTAAGAAGTCTTTTTCCTAGTATTGAATCAAAAGAATCTGTTTCTGGACCTCTTTTAATAAACAAATCTGATACTTTTGATTCGAACAGAAATTGGTTTTTCGGGGAAAACCATTTAGATTTATTTGATTTGTCATAAATTGGTAATTGTAGTTTTTTTATTATTGTCTCAATACCTATGCTTTCAGTTATGTCAATTTTAGTTTGGTTTTGTACTCCTATTTTTTTGTGTTTTTCTATTAAAATTAAATTAAGATTTTTATTTGCTAGTTCTAGGCCTGCAACTAAACCTGCTATCCCACACCCAATTATTAAAACATCACATTTTTTTTGCATAATTATCATTAATCATTTATTTAGAAAATATATACTAGAGCTACTAAGGCAATCGATTTTTTTTTGCTTATGTGTTCTATAATTTTAATTTTTATTTCTTTTTTTAAAATAACATTTCTTGATTTTCCCATTTCTTTTAGTTTTTTAAGCAATATTTGTTCTACTGCTTTTTTGTCGCTATTAATTTCAGTATGTTCAACTACAAATCCCAATCCTTCTTCTGAAAATCCTGTTGCAATTCCGGCTATAATTTTTTCTCCTTTTTTTCCGTATATTTTTGCTAATACACAAGGTACAAAGCTTCCTTTTTCTATTTCTCCACTAAATTTTTGTATTTTTGTACCTTTTGCTAGTATTGATGATACTTTTATTAGATTGTAGTCGTGAATTCCTGCTTTAATTAATGCATTGTCAAATGCATTTAATTCTGTACTGCCTTCTGCAGCTCCTGAAACAATAGCTACCTTTTTTGCTATTCCTAAACAGTTATTCATTTTAAAATTATGTTCTTTTAGAATATAAATTAACTGGTGGAATAAAGATACTCTTCCCTATACCCTTCAGCCATTTCTTCATTTTTAGTAACTATTACTTCTATTTTTACAAATTTATCGGCCATTAATCCAAAGTGTTTTGCTAGGTTGAATTCTGCTACTTTTTTTGGTAGTGAGTTTTGTATTTCCCATAATTTTCTGAATGTTGAGGGGTAAATAATTTCTGTTATGTAGCTTCCAATGATTACTTTGTCGCTTAGTTTTGTTGCACAGCCTTTTACTCCAAATTTGATTTGTTTTGCACCGTATTCTTTTAGTGTTTCTCCAAACATTTTGTCTACTGGCTTGTTATTTTCAACCATACAATGCCATTCGTTTTGGGAAAATGCTTTTTTTGCGCCTTCTATGTGTTTTTTGTCTAATCCTACTAATGAATAACAGAATCTCCATAATGCTAATCCTGGTTTTTTTTCTGGATTTGGTGCAACCATTGCAGTATTTACTAAAAACCAACCTACTTCTCTTATTCCATTGAATGAAAGATTAATTGATTCGCCTTCTTTCATTTCTTCTAGGTTTATTTGTTTTCTTTTTTCTGTTATTGTTTCTGCTTTTTTCTTAAAATTCTCTGCCCAATTTTCATTTATTGAATAATCATTTTCTTTTTTTATTAAAACATTATTTTCAATCATTTGTTTCAATGTTTTATGAGTAGCTTGGTATGTTCCTTCAAATGAATATTCTCTTTGTAAACGTAAATGAATTTGCTTTGCAGTAAGTTCCTCTCCTGAAAGGATTTCAATTATGTTTTCTTTAGTGGAGTTCATTCTTTTGCCTCAAAGTAGCTTATTGCTTGTTTTTTTAGTAGGTTTGCCATGTCTCTGTTTCTGTATACTGTTACTGTTATTTTTATTTTTTCTTTTGGTATTTTCTGGAAAATATAATATTTTAGTAAATCTTTTATGTCTTTGACATTTTTGTAGTAACTATCCATTATTTTTTTTGTTTCATCTGAAAAATGTACTTGGATTACGTAACTATTTCTTACTGCAAAATCATCTTCATATTCGTGGTTAACTCCGAGTTTTATGGGTCCAAGACTTACGTTGTCATATTGTTTTTTAAGCCATCTGTCTAGGTTACTGTTAAATTTTATTATCATATATGTTTTGTTTACTTTGCCCATTTTTTTAAGTAAATCTAGGTCTACAAATCTGAGACTTGTTGGAGACCATAAATGCCGTAATATACCTATTCCTATCTGATCTCCTTTATCTTTTAGGCAAATATCATTTATCCAATGTGCCATTGTTACGCAGAATTTACTGATGTTATCGAACTCAAATTTTTGTGGTTCATAATTATATGGGTCTAAAATATAATTTTCATGTTTTCCTGAATATTTTGATTCTGTGGTGTCAAAAAACTTTTTTTGGCTTTCGAGCCATTTTTTATTTAGTTGCAATTTTTTGTTTTCATTTTCTAATATCTTGTTTTCAATCATTTCAGAAATTGTTTTATGAACTGCTTGATAGGTTAATTTAGCATTAAATTCTTTTTCAAGTTCTTTGTGAAGTTCTTTTACTGAAATTGGCCATTTATTTGAAAGTATTTGTATTATTTGTTCTTTTGTGCTATTTGGTTTTTGTAGCATTTATTTTCCCTCAAACACTTTTTCCATTTGTTTTCTAAAATATTTTGCCATTTCTGGATTTTTTGTTATTTTTACAGTAATTTTAATTTTAGGTTCTGGTTTTAGACCAAATTCTTTAAAATTGTCCTCTAAATTTTTCCATTTTTTGTAATATTTTTCGATAAGTCTTTTTGTTTTTTCATCAAACTTAACTTCAATTAAATGGTCGCCTTGTATAAAAAGGTCTTCTTCAATATCTATTTTTGTTCCAATTGGTGCACTTATTGCATTAATTTTATTATACTGTTTTTTAATCCATTCTCCAAATGGTGTTTTTGTTCTTATAATATTTTTTGATCCTGGATTAGCAAGCATCATTTCTGCAAGTAATTTAAAATGTTGAACATTAATTTTGAATGGAAACCAGCCATATTCAAGAGTACAAATAGCGTCTTTTTCTTCTGGTTTTGCTAATTGTCTTGATAATAACAGTTCAGCCATTGAAACACAAAAAGTAGTATAATTATCAAATTCTATTTCTATGCTTCCGTTGAAATCTTTTGGTATTTGTATTTTTCCTTTTTCAAGATATCTTTTTTCTGTGTTTTCAAATATTTTTTTTGTTTTTTGTATCCATTCAATGTTTAGTTGGTATCCTTTTTTGTTTTCTATTGTTTTTTCTTCTTCCATTTCTTTCAGTGTTTTATGAACTGCTTGGTATGAAATTTCTAGTGCGTATAATTTTTGTAGTTTTTCGTGTATTTGTTTAGCTGAAAGAGGCCATTCGTTGCTTAGTAAATCAATTATTTTTTGTTTTGTTGAATGAGTTTCTGGATTAAGTTTTATTAATGAGAGTTCGTTCATTGTTTTTCACTCAAAGTATTTTTTTGCTTCTTGTATTATTTGTTTTGCTAGTGCTGGGTTTTTTGTTGTTGTTATTGGGATTTTTGTTTTTTTGTTGAATAGTTTTTCAAAGAGTTCTTTTATGTCTAAATCTTCAAATTTTTTTGCTTTGTTGAATATATCTTTTAGTTCTTTAAGAATTTCTTTGGGATAATATGCTTGTAGTACATTATCTCCGAATGCTATTGTGTCTGGCCAGTTACCATAATCTGTTCCGGCTAATGTGTGTGCTCCTGATTTACCCCAAAATTCTGCACACCACTTATCTATTGGCGTGTTCCCTCTTACTACACTGTATACTTCCATTTTTTCTGCTGCAAGAGTTAATTTTTGATATTCTTTCATTGAAAAAAATAAAGGTATCCAATAGTGACTCCAGAGCCAACCCATTTCAGTTTTTTTTAGAGGTAAATTATCAACAACATAATCGAGAATAAACATGTCTGCTTCATGAAGCGAATTAACTATTACTGGTTCACCATCTTTTCGGTTATTTGAATAAGTTTTGAACAATTGTTCTGCTGTTTGCTTATTTTTTTCAATCCATTCTTTTGAAATTAAATATCCTTTAGAATTTTTTTCTATTATTCTTTCTTCTTCAAGTTGTTTTATGCTTTTGTGGATTGCTTGGTATGTTGATTCGCATGCGAATTCTCTTTTGCACTTTTCATATATTTGTTTTGCAGAAAGTGGCCAGTCTTTTGATAATACTGCTACAATCATTTCTTTTGAATTTTTAGGGTTAGTATAATTCATTTTTCTCCTGCCTCTTCATATATTAGTTTTGCTTCTTTTCTTAGTATGTCTGCGAGTTCTTGGTTTTTGAATAGGTATACTTTTATTTCTCTTTTTTTGGATGAGAATTCAAACATTTCATTCATATCAAGGTTTTTTTCATTTTTTACTTTTGTGTAAAGTGCTTCCATTTCCTCTATCATCTCTTTTGGAAAGTATGCTTGGAAGAGGTAGTCGCCTTGCACAAAGGTGTCTATTTTTGCCGAGAATTTGTTACTGAATGCTGTTTTTTTACCATTTTTCTTTGTATATTCTTGTGTCATTTTGTCAAGAAATGTTCTATTTGCGCAGATTGCATAGTGAGTTGTTTTTTTGAATTCTCTTTTCATTATTTCATGAGCTTCATCATCTGCGCCTACTATCAACCACGCATGGTTCCAAGCGCAAATGCAGTCCTTGTTTTCAGGATTTGGAAATTTGCCTGATTTGTTTCCAATAAATTCCATTACAAGAAATTTTCCACATTCGATAAAAGTGTTAAATGTTAGAGTTGTTTCTGAATTTTTGTTGTGTACTGATTTTTCAAGTTTTTTTGAATACTCAGTTAATTTTTTTATCCAATCAGAACTTAGTTTAAAATCAGCTGATTTTTTTTCAAGCACTTCCTCTGAACGCATTTCTTGTAGTGCTTTGTGTACTCCTTGATAACTTCCTTCGAAAGAATATTCGCGTTTAAGAGTATTGTGTATTTCTTTTGCACTTAGGGGCCATTTTTGGGATAGAATTTGGATTATTTGGCTTTTTGTGCCTTTGCCTAGGATATTAAGTGCCATTTAACTAAAATGAAGATTCAAAATTGTTTAAAATAGTTCTACTTTGTTTAAATGTTGATTTTTATTTAATTTTAGTTATTACAGTGGTATTTCTCCTTCGTATATTTCCCCTATTGCTTGGCATTGGTTGTTAACGCATTTTGGTTCTGTTGGGGCACAATAAAGATTGCACATGTATGTTGGTTTTTCACATGCAAGTGGTTCATAGTATGCTTTGTTTATTGCAATTGGGCATGAACAATTGTAACAGGAGGTTGTCTGCATTACGCAGTCTTTGTCAATATTACATTCTGTTTTTGATGGGTTGTCTAGTGTAGTTTTAAATCCAAGTTTTTGTAATGCTAAAAGATTTTCTGATGCTGTTCTTACGTATATTTTGTCTCCTCTTGGGCAAGAACAAGCCAAGCAGACTATTTCATAAAAGTCTTTTTTAATTACTTCATATACCTTGATTTTGTAAACTTCGCTTAGCCATGCTTTTATTCTTTCTGTTTCTGTTTTGTATAGTGTTTCTGAATTCCATTGTTCCCATGGATTTCCTCCACATTGTATTGGTGTTAGTTCTAACCACATTTCTTCAGGTATTTTACATGCTCCATTTTCACAACCATGTTCGCAAGTATATTCGCGATTAAATGTTTGATTATTAGTACTACAATAATATTCGTGTAGTTTTGTATCATTTACACAATAATCTTCTTTTCCTAAATGTGAACCTTTTGTATAATAGTTTAAACCAAGTCTGTATTCATCGTTAGCATCCGTGTCTGAACAAGGCGGATAATAAAGAGTAAACGAATTAACATCTGTGGGTTCACTCTCAATACCGTTTACTATTGCTGTTGCATAATAGTGATAAGTTTCCCCAATTATGTTTGCGTCATAATCGCTCATTGATACTCCTACTGTTGGCATTGATGTTGTGTATTCTATAAACCAATCACCATCGCCTATTTTTTTGTAAACTCTAAAGTTTGCTGTTCCTGTTTTATAACCAAATCCAGCCCATACAAATGGAGTATTTCCATTAGAAGTCATATCTGTTCTCATCCAATCAGGTTTTTTTGGCCTTAGCGAAATATTTTCACAATATGAATCAGGGGTGCCTGCATTTACACAATTATCTTGGGTGTATTCATCAGAATCATCACAATCTAAATCTTGTGAACATTCTATTTTGTATATATGAGTACATTCTGCGAATATTGTTCCAGGGCTTTCACAGTAATCTATTGTCTGTTCATTTCCATCATCGCATTCGTTATCGCTGAGACAATCTATGCTTTGATAATTGCAGTATGCTTGGTGTGTTTCTGGGTTTTCACAAATATCTGCTGTATGAGGATTTGAATCATCGCAATCAGTATTTTCCCAGCATAATACGGGAAAACTCATTACGCTAACAAACCATTCATTAAACACACTATTTTCTGAATCACTTACTTCTGCTTTGAGTGTTCCGCTTCCTTCTCCTGCATCTGCAATGTGAGTATAACTTTCTCCTTCTCCTTTCAAAACAGAATTAAAATACCATTTAATTTCAAGCGCATCATTATCAGGATCAGAAGCACTAACAGAAAACAAATTAGTGTCCCCTGCATACATTATTAGTTCATTCACATCTGGGGTAAAAGATTCAATGTATGGTGGACGATTTGTATTAAGCACAGTGATGTTTGCGTCTTGTGAAACACTCAAATTTCCGTCGCTTGCAGTTATTGTAAAAATATATTCTCCTGCATCAGAGTAAGTAGTGTTCCAGTAAAATGCGTTTTCTAAGTGATAAAATTCAGGCGAATTAATTGAATATTCAATTGAATCTCCATCAACATCTTCTGCGTTTGTATTTATTTTTACTGTTTCTCCTTCGTTGAATGTGTTATTATAATCCAATGAAAGTGTTGGTTGGTGATTATAATATTCTATGTTCAAAAAGAACTGAGTTTCACTTTGCAGTAAACCATCTGATGCTGTTATTGTTATATTGTGTCTCCCTTCTTCTGCTTTTTGAGGAATAAATCTAATTAATCCTGAAGTTGAATTAATATCAAACATTTCAGAATCATCTGAAAAGGTTATTTCGTTTCCTTCAAAGTCAATTGCTTCTATTTGCAATGCAAATTCTTCGCCTGTAAGAGCATATTGGTCTTCAATATTTGAAATAACTGGGGCATTATTTTCATGCACATCAATTCCATAACCAATATGTTCTATTTCAATTATCCCGCTTGTTTCTGCTGAGAATGATATTGGGATTAGAACGTTTTCATCAGATGCAGGAAGTGTTGCGAGATATTCTTGCAATGCTTCTGTAATGTCTATTTCTTGTGAAAAACCGTTTGTCTGTGAAAAATTCCACACTTCTTTTGAACCAATTTTTATTGCTGGTTGTTCAGGTTGTCCTACTGTATCAACACAAAGATTTGTTGAGTAAAGTCTAGGAGTCATTCCAAGGTGGGTTGTATTTAGTACTGCTTTCCAATTAAAGTTATCTCCGATTTCATCAAAGCTAAATTCTATTGTTTCTCCTTTTGCAATTGGTTTCCAGTTTATTCCATCAGGTGAAACAAAATAATCTATGTTTTGTCCAAACAAATCTTCGCTTGCATTAAATGTAACTGTTTTTACATTTTTATTTAAATTTCCTAAAAATAATTCTTTTCCTGTTTGGAATTGTATTACATATACTCTATGTGCTGGCGAACCAGGATCTCCAATTCCTGACCAATAACCATATGCTTTTGTATAAGTTGTAGGTATGCTTGCTGTTTGGAATCTTATTGAACCTCCTTCCCACGTACAATAAGCCCCTAGTTCAGTTTTTGAAGTTGGGTGGTAAAAACCTGTGTGAATCCATTTTATGTTTCTGTCTACTGCTGATTTGATATTAGGAGTCCATGTTTCTCCTCTGCCTCCTGCACATGGTGCTACTAGTTCTATAAATGAACCTGCAGGACCTAGTTCATTACCTGCCACTACTACTGAAATTGAACTCAGCACGCCTTGTGAACTTGCTGTTGCATTTATTCTTGGAAAATTTTCCATTGGGTTTGATGTTGCTTCTTGTGAGCTTACAAGTATTTCTCCACCAAATGGTAATCCAATAAAATTTGTTCCATTTGCAAAGCTATGTTTTATTGTTGTTGAATTTATTGTATCATAATTTTGAGCTGCATCAAAACATATTGTATTTCTTTGTGCTCCGTTTATTTTCAATACTGCATTTTGGAGTATTGCTTTTCTTGGAACTTCTAAATGAAGTGTTTGTTCTCCTGCTTCTTCAAATTTGATTAATTTTTGTTCTTCTCCGCTTGAGAATTCTTCTTTAAAATCACATGAACCATAAGTTCTATTTTCTTGTACTGATGAACATTTTGAATAATATGTTCCTGCTTGTTCACAAATTGGTTTTGTTTCTTCTGCAAACAAAACATGGTCTTCGCATACACGTTCTTTTACTGTTATTGTATTTCCACAATCATAATCATAAGAACATTCAATTATTGGAGGGCCTATTTCCGCTATAATCGTTTTTGTTGTTGTTTCAATGCCGTCTGAAGCAGTAATTATTATTTCATGTATTCCGATGTCAGATTCGTTTGTTTGCCATTCTGAATTCAAATCAAAAGGGCTTTCGATATTTAATGTTAATTCATCTTTATCTAAATCTGTTACAAAATAATTTAATTTAACCACATCATATGCATTCGCATAAATGTAGCTTTGTGAGTTTATTATTGGAGCAGAATTTCCTTCAAATGAAACGCTTGATATTTTGGATTTGTTTTCATAGCTTGATTCCATTAGTAATGAATAATTTTTTGTAGGGTCAAGTGAAGTGTTTGCTTTGATAAATTGTTCCGAGTAGCCAGGAGTTATATTCTTGTTAAATATTCCGTCTGCAATTACTGATTGATTTTCATCAACAAGAATATATTTTGAATTTGTTTCTATTGTTTCATTACTTTTGTTTTGAAATTTTGCTAGTACTTCTGCTTTTCCTCTTGATGAGTTTTCAAAAGTTCTTGAAATATTTTCTATTATAAAATTAATTGACGTTGTATATAATGAGTTTTCACCTGATTCAGAAGTTATTTCTTTTTTTTCAATAACTGCAGTTCTTGAGTTTCCTGTTGTATGATTTTCTGAATCAATAAGGTATGCGGTTATGTCTCCTGTTGTCTTTACTATTGCTGTGTTATAAATGTATGTTGAAACTGAGTTTGCTTGGAATTCTAACCCTAAATTATTTGTATCCCACCCTGAAACGTTCATTAATTGGGTTGTACCATTGTAGTTTGTCCATTTTATTGTTTCATTATTTTCTTTTTCTAAAGTTATTTTTCCGCCAAGATTAGTTAAATCATTTATTACGCCGTATATTTTTTGTTCGAAAAATGAATTTTCATGTATTGTTATTGTTATTGGTAAATCATTCATTGAAAATCTTTTATTTTGCATTTTACATTGAGGCATTACATGAGGGGATAATCCGCTCATAAAACATTCTTTTGGTTCAATATAAACATCGAAACTACTTATTGCAGAGCTCTGGTCCATTCTATCGAATCGTACTTCTATTTTGTTATATCCTTCTTTAAATTCTGAAGCAGAAACATCAAATGAAAAATCAAATGGTCTGGGAGCACTTATAGTTACTCCATTGAAGTTTCTTGCCCAGTCTTCGATTTTGTAAATGCTGTCTAGTTTTTCCCCATTGACATATATAAAATAACCCCACATTTCATCACAACTTTTACTGTAATGTTGTTGGCAATATTTATTAGCATTAATCCAATCACTTTCTACTGCAGGATCACTTTTTGAAATATTTGGTGGGAGTATCCCCCAAGATACATATCTTAAATCAACTTCAGAGTAAATCACTCCGCTTGGAAACATATAAGTTATGGGGTGGTTTGCTCCGCTTATTCCTTCAATTCCTCCAAATGAAAAACGCACTGCATTTTCAGGCATAGTTTGAAGTATTCTTGCTTGGGAATAGGTTGTATCAAACCATGCATTTCTTTTTGCACTATAATCCCCATAATCAAATCCAACTTCTTGGTATGCATTTACACTTCCGCCTAAATTTGGGTCAAATGCTATTTGACCTTCTAATGGGATTAATTTTGTGTTTGCATAACTTGTTCGATTGTTGGGGTTATCATATGAACGTCCATACATCCCTGAATTTGCTACAATGTTTAAATTTCCATTTGTTTGTGTAACTGTTGCTGTTGGTGACCAATCTGTTCCTCCATAAGCAGCGTAAGAAATCCATTTTTCATCTAATGGTTTGTTTTCAAAATCATCATAATAAACCTTTGAACCTTTAAATTCTAATTCAACATTCAAAATATCGGCTTTAACTTTAAAACTACTTCTTGTTTTTATTTCATTTTCTTCTAAAAAATCTATTTCATAATCATAATATCCTTCTTCTTTGCCAATTAGTAATACAAGAGGTATTTTTTTTTCGCTTGAACCATTTATTGTTATTTCTTCTTCTGAAACAATATTTTGTCCGTCGCTTATTCTAATTGTTCCTGTTACTTCGTTTGGGGTAATATTTTCTATTACTGCATTAATGTCTGCTAGTTCTTTTGGGAAATATTCATCTTGTGATTCTATTCTTTTAATTAGTATTGGAGAATAAGGTGTGTATTCTGCTGTAATTTCCACATTTCTATATACTTTGTATTGTCCTTGTGTACAATCAATTTCTTCTGCTGGTTCTATTCTTGTTACTATTATTAGTTTGTCTTCAGTGTACATTTGGGAAAATTCTATTGGATTTGTAGTTGAATCATCGCAGGTTCTGTCAACAAATTCTTCTCCGTTCCATGCTGGAATTTGCGCATTAATAGTGTATGGGTCTGTTTTTTGTTCTACTCTTATGTCTCTTATTATTGTTCCTTCTGGAAATTCAAGTTCTGTTATTGCATAAGGGAGAATTTTTGAACCTGCACTTATTTTTTGCAATGCTCCGTTAATGTCAATTATTTCATATCCATTTTCTTCTACTATTTTAAATTCTGAAAAGTCAAGCAAAATGCTTTTTGTATAAATTTCATCTCCTTCGCTTTGTATTCCTATGCTTTGGTTTGCAAAAGGGTATGTATTGTATTTTGCGAATCCTCCGCATAATTTTTCAAGTTCTTGTGAACTCATTTGGTCTCCAGTTATTTTTGTGTATGGAGTTCCATATAATTGATAATCTGCTGTTATTGTACTTGTTCCTGATGCCCCGAATTCTCTTAAATTATTTTTTGCATTTCTAAACCTATCTCCAAGAGAATCAAATGCATAATAATCATTAGGTGAATTTTCATATTCGTAATTTTCTAGTGCAAGTGAACATACAAGTGATTTTACAAATAAGGGATTAGCATTTCCATTTGTTCCTATTAATGGTCCTTTTCCTGCTAGTTGTGTGGAAAACGATTCTTCTTTGCTCATTGTGGGCAAATAGGTTGATGCATAATCAACGTCTGCTATTACAAGACTTTTTGTTACTTTTTCGCCTAACCCTGTTTGTGAAACAGCAATTGGCTTAATATCAAACACTCCTTTTGTTTTAAGAGTGTTATTTTGTGTGCTTCCTTCTGCTTGTACTATTAGCATTTTGTCTTCAGAAACATTAGTTATCATTCCATAATTTAGTAGATTTGTGTATTTTCTTTCATACACATCACCAATAACATTGGCTGTAAGTCCTGCTTCGTTTATTCCATAACCAATTTCAAATGGGGGTATTCCTTGGTTTGTATAATAATCAGCTCCTCTAATATTAACACTTGAAATTTCCAAAGCATTTTCCAAATCAGCAAGAGAATCACCTTGTATTCTTCCAACTGCAGCAGTTTCAAAATCCATTGGCACAGCAACAACCAAAACTGCCATCATCATTACAAAAATCATTACTATGTTGTACTTATTTTTCATTTTCCCCCATCCCCAAACTACTGGAGATCGATTTGTTGTCTTTGTTCGCGTTCATTTTTTTACTTCCTTATTTTTTTATTGCTTGAATTATTACAAATCCTATTAATGCAGGAATAAACATTAGCCCTGCAAATAATATTGCAACAATAATTGAACCTATAATTAACAGAGGTATTGTTGCTATTCCATACATAGATTCTATAAATCCTAAAATCATTGTTGAATCAGTAATCAGCATTCCGGTTATTAAAGTAAACCACAAAAATAAACTGTAGCCTATGCACCCTTTAAATATTTCAATTAATTCTTTGTGTAAATACCCTATTGTTGCACCTAGTAAAATTGGAGTTGTGGATAACATCGTGATTGCAAATAAATTATAATCTCGCAATACAATTAGCAATATTATTTGTAAAATTATTGCTAAAAATCCTATCAAAAAACTATTTTTTTTTAATTCCATGGAAATATCCCTCCTATTAGTGGAAGTGAAAACATAGCTAGTATTACAAGTAGAACTGCACCTAAAACATAGGTTAGAACAAGTATTGTCAGTGCTTTAAACAGGTCTATTTTGTATATTAATGAAATTCCTTTTATTTCAAGATAAATTCTATAAATCCCTAAAGGTAATCCAATAATAACAATAAACCCAAGGTCTAACAAAGGACTCCATACAAAACCTTTAACTAGGGCATTCAAAGGATAAATTATAATTATCGCTATTGTTTCTATTGCAATTAAAACAGAAAATATCTTTTCTTTTGAATCTTTTTCGCCAAAAAGTTTTGCAACAAAATTAATTAACACTGAAATAATGTAGTTGCTAATAAAAAATCCAAATAAATTTACTAAAAATAATATTATTGAATTTGAAGCAAATGGATTATCATAAGCTATTGAAGGGGATAAAAAAACAGCAATAGAATAAAAACCAAAAATCAATATTAAAGGGACGAGCCATAAATTTATTGATTCATTTATACTTTTTTTTGCAATCAGCGGAATAAATTCTTTGGGATTAAAAAGAATTCCTTTAATGATTTCTAAAAACTCTAGTTTTTTTAATTTAGTCATTTTTATTCTCCTCCAAAATTAATAAACAATAAGTTTCTTCATTTTTTTTTGCATATTTGAATTCTTCGCAAAAATCTAACTGTCGTTCAGTTAATTCATTTGAATTTTGAATTTCGCTTATTTTTTCTTCAATTTCTTTTAAGTTATTGCAGTATAATGTTATATTAATTTTAACATCTTTTTCGCCTAGATATGCTGTTGAATGCCCTGACCGATTTGCAAACTCATTATTTTTTGTGTTTACACTTAAAATACAAATTTCGTGGTAAATATTTTTAAGTGAAGTTGGATTATTTTTTTCTAAATTGTTAAACGCATTGTTTACTGGCTTAGCATGTACTACTGAATTTTTTTTTAATATAATCTGGCTTTTATTAATCTCTTGGTCATTTTTTATAGTTTCAAAAAGAAGTTTTCCAATAATTTTATTAGGATTTTCAATACAATTGTTTTCACAGTTACTAACTGGGAATAATCCTGTGTCAGAATCTTCTATTTCAAAAATATAATTATAATTTGAATCTAAAATTATTTTTCCTTTTAAAGTATAATTTAAATTTTCTGTAAAACCTTGACAATATGCTGAATTTTCCAATTCAGCTCTGACACAACGGCAAGAGGATTTAGGGAATGATTCTACTTTTTTTTGTTTAATTGAGCCAATTTTAGTTGGATTTTCATCGAAAATATAATTAACCTCGCATTTGTCAAATAATTTAGGTGTGTTGTTTTCTACTTTGCAAGTTATTTTTTTTGTAATTTTTGAAGATATTTTTATTGTTTTACCTATTAAATTAGGTTCATTGCCTGAAATTTCAGTTAATAAATAAATTTTAATGCTGTTAAAAAAACTAGTTAGTGGATCTTGTGATTCTATATTTTGAGAATATTCATATTTTGCGGTTTCTTTAGCTCCTTTTGCAACTGCTTTAGCACAACCGCAAGATAACAATAAAATTGTAATAAGTATTATTATTTTTAGAAAACCATTATTCATTTATTTTTCAACTCCTTTTGTTCATTTATTTTTTCTTCAAGTTCTGTTCCTTTT
>CAYMWD010000004.1:0-16487 GCA_964394025.1 uncultured archaeon
TCTTTCTTTGGATGTAAAGACTTTAAGTTTTTCAAATGATTGAAAAGTTTTTGCTGCTTCAGGATTAAGCAATTCAAGGGTTTCCGAAGCTATTTTTCTGAGCTGTTTTTCATTTCCTGCTGTCTTTTCAAGCTCTTTTAATACCTTCATTGCTTCCCATTTTGTTGCCCCTGATTCTTGGCACTCAAAAATGATTTTTTGAATTGTTCCTCTTATTGGTTTAGGCATCAATTAATTTAGGTTAAAATATTTATTAATCCTTACAAGTAGTATTAAATCAATTTGGAAATTACTATTTTAATGCTTTTGTAGTTTGAATTACTAATAATAAATGGGGTTTTGGTGAGTTGTTTGGAAGATTTTGATAAGATTGATAACAAAATAATACAAATTCTGCTTGAAGATGGCAGAACATCATTCAGTAATATTGCAAAAGAAGTTAATCTAACTGATGTTGCAATAAAAAAGCGTGTTGAACGACTTAAACGAAAAGGTATAATTAATTCAATAAGTGCTGATTTGAATTTTAGAACATTGGGTTATGAAAATCCAATTCTTGTTCAAATTCGTTCTGAAATTTCTAAAAATAAAGATGTGCTGAAAAAACTAAAAGAACTTGATTATGTAATTGAACTTTACCAAGTTTTAGGTGAATATAATATTTTTGCAAAACTTATTGTTCCTGATCTTGATTCTGCAGAAAAGTTCATTGAACGTCTTGGAGTTTTGGATGGTGTTTTAGACATAAAAACTTTAGTTGTCATTTCGGAAGTAAAGAAATCAAAATCATTGCCTTCTTTTTCACTTCAAAAAAGGCTGTGATTGTTTTTTAGCAGGGATTATTTTTTTCAATTCCCTGATTTTTTTCTTTTTTTCAAGTTCATTTTGCATTTTCTCTTCATCAGTTTCTTCAGGCTTTAAACTTATTTTTACTGCTAATAATGAAACAAGTGTACTTACTACAATTGCAATGTAAGTAATTTTTACAATAAGGTCTGCACCGATTATTTTGTCTGAAAAACCTAGCACTAAAGGGGCAAGTGCAGCGGGGCCAACGCCTTTTGGACCGACCATCCCGATTTTTATTTTTTCTATGATGTTAAATTCAGAGTGGAAAAGAACTATTGCAGAAGTAAGTAGTCTTGCAACAATAAGTGCAATGATTACTGCAAATATTTCTGCTCTTGAAAAAATCAATTCATCAACTTTAAATTGACTTCCTAAAAGAACAAACACAAAAAGTGTTGAAATAAATGCAAGTTCTGAATTGAATGCACCCATGAAATTTTTTGATTCGTAATTCCCTGAATTGAGAATTATACTGCATATTGCTACTGCAAGAATCCCTGAACCTAAAAGAGGTTCTGCAATTATGTATGTTGCGATTGCTATTGCAAGGCCAAGTGTTTCAGTGTGTTCGCTTTTGATTCTTTCAAGAAGCCACTTTCCAGCAAGGCCAATTGCAACTCCAACCAAAATTCCGATTATTATCAGCAGAAATATTTTCGGCACATTAAGGATTGCGGTTTCAGGAATTTTAACAAAATCCAAAAGCAGAAGGGGAAGAATTACTGTAAAAGGGGAATTAAAAAGACTCTCTGCACGTAGTACTGATGCAAGTTCATTTGATTTTTTGGGTATTGCACTTGAAATTGCTGCAGGGTCAGTTCCAGAAAGAAGTGCTCCTAAGAAAAGTGCTGCAAGAAGAGGGATAGGTAAGAGATAAAACATTGTGGCTGAAGTTAGCAGTGCAGTAAGAAAAACACCAAGTGTAGCAAGCATTACTATTGATTTGCTGTGTTTTTTAACATCGTCAATATTCAGGTGGAACGCTGAGCTGTAAACAACCAACACAAGTGCAAGAGTTCTAATTAGTTCAGGAAAAGGAGCAAGGGATTTAATATCCACAATATTATAAGTTGCAAGAAGTGTGCCCCCGAAAATTAGAAGAACAATAAATGGAAAGTTTATTCTATCTCCGAGTTCTTTTAAAAAAAAACTGATTATAAGTATTGCTCCAAGTTGTCCAAGCACATCTAGCATGAACTAATAACAGGAAATGAGCTATTTATTTGTTTCCAATAGATGCCTATTCCATTTAAATCCTTTTTTGAGCTGAAGAATTTCAAAGGCGATTTATGTTGAAAATGATTATTTCTGAAAAGGCTATTGCGGGAAGCAATATTGCTTCTCTTCTTGCTGGAAAAAATGTGCCTTCTACTTCTTTGGGCAATTCACAGGTTTTTGAATTTTCAAACAAAGATGGTCAGTATATTGTGGTTCCTCTAAGAGGCCATATTACTGATGTTGAATTTCCTAAAAAATATAGTTTTTGGGTCGGAACAGATTTAAAGATTCTTGTTGATGCTCAGATTGATTATGTCGGCAAAGAAAAAAATATTATTTCTGCCTTGAAAAAAGCTGCAAAAGATTGTGATGAAGTTATTATTGCAACAGATGCTGATAGAGAAGGAGAAAGTATTGGAGTCGAAGCTTTAAATTATGTAAAAGAAATAAACCCAAAAATAAAAATTAAAAGAGCTTATTTTTCCGCGATTACAAAAAAAGATATTGAAGATGCATTTTCAAATTTAAATGAAGTAGATTATAATTTTGCTGATTCTGCTGATTCAAGAAGAGAAATTGATTTAATTTGGGGAGCAGTATTGACTCGATTTTTATCTCTTGTTTCAGGCAGGTTAGGGAAAGAATATTTAAGTGTTGGTAGAGTTCAGACTCCTACTCTTGCGCTTATAGTGAAACGAGAAAAAGAGCGTCTTGCTTTTAAATCAAAAAAATATTGGGAATTAAAAGCATTATTTGAAAAAGAAAAAAAACAATTTGAAGCAGACCATAAAAAAGGAAAATTCTGGGATAAAGAAGAAGCTGAAAAAATATTCAAAAACAAACCATCTTTTGGAACAGTTAAATCAATAAGAAGTACAAAAAGAATTCTGAAAAAACCTTCGCCATTCAACACTACTGACTTTTTGAGACAAGCCACAACAATCGGTTTTTCTGCGGGTCAGGCAATGGAAATAGCTGAATCTTTGTATCAGCAGGGATATACTTCATACCCGCGAACTGACAATACGGTTTACCCATCAACAATAAATTTGAGAGATATCCTAAAAGAAATGGTAAAGGTTGACGATTTTAAAAAAGATGCTGAGCAAATTCTCGCAAAAAAAGAATTAATTCCTTCGCGAGGAAAAAAAGAAACAAAAGACCATCCTCCAATTTATCCTGTTACTGCTGCCCCGAAAAGTAAATTAAGTGAGAGCCAGTGGAAAATTTATGGGTTAATTTCAAGAAGATTTTTTGCTACTCTTTCAGATGACGCGGTTACTGAAAATCAATCTGTTGAAATACTGGTTAATGAAGAGCCCTTTATTGCAAAAGGACAGAAAATTCTTGAGCCTGGTTGGAAAGCAGTATATCCGTATTCTTCGTTAACTGAAGTTTTTCTTCCGCCTCTTTCTGAGGGGGATAAGGTAGATCTTATTAAAATGGATTTTGCTTCAAAAGAAACACAGCCGCCTTCACGTTATAGTCAATCATCTTTGCTCAAACTTATGGAAGATTTAAATTTGGGCACAAAAAGTACAAGGCACACAATCATCCAAAAACTCTATGCTCGAAAATATCTTGTCGGGGGTAATGCAATAGAACCAAGTAAAATTGCATTTGCAGTTGTAGATTCACTGGAAAAAAACGAGGTTGATGCTGTTGAACCTGAAATGACTGCTGATTTGGAAAAAGAAATGGATATTATTGCTGCAGGAAAAAAATCAAAAGAAGAAGTTGTAAAAACATCAAGAGTTCTTTTAATGAAAATACTTGAACGGATGCTTGAAAAGAAAGATATCATTGGGTCTGAATTAAGAGTAGCATTAAGGCAAGATTCTATTATTGGTAAATGCGATAAGTGTGATGGTCAGCTCAGAATGTTGATGAGCCGAAATAATAAAAGATTTCTTGGCTGCACAGGTTATCCAAAATGCACTAACACATACCCTCTTCCTCAAAAAGGAAAAATAACTCCTACTGATAAATTATGTGAAAAATGCGGAACGCACATAATAAAATTAGTAGGGACTCGTTATAGTTTTGAAATGTGCATTGATCCTAATTGTGAAACAAAAGCAGAGTGGAAAGCAAAATATGAGCAAACCCAAAAGGCTAAGGCAGAAGCGCAAAAAAATAAGGTTGAAAAAGCAGAAGCCAAGAAATTAAAAACAACTAAGAAATAAATAATTGTAGAAATAAAAAATAATTAAAAAATCAAAAACAACAAAAAAACTATTTTTTGTCAGACATAAATTTTAGCGCAATAAAAAGAATAAATATTGTTGCAACAATAACGCCCATAAAAATCACAAAAAGAAGTGAGGAACGGGATTCTTAAGTTTCCGCTTAAGCTTGGTGAGCCTAACCCCGTCCCTCATTTTGGTTTGATTCACTTTTTAGGATTGGATCCCTCCGGATTTTCTTTACAGATATATGTAGTCTTCGTGGCTTTTTATATATTAGTAGCATTTTAATGTACTTTTTGCACACTATTTATATTATTTTATGTTCATTAATTACATTAGATTATATGACTGCTATAATGAAGATGGATGATGAAATAAGGCTTAATATTCTTGATGCTTTGCTTAAGCCAGCCAGTGTTTCTCCTAATATAAAACAGCTTCAAAAACTCACTGGCTATCATAAAGCTACAATAAAATCTTCTCTTGATTTTCTTGCAAAAGAGAATCTTGTTACGGGCTATGGCCCAAAAATTGATTTCAAAAAGTTTGATTATAAACTTGAAGTTCTTACGTTTCTTCAAATTGATTTAATGCAAAAAGATTTGTTTGAAAAATTTATACATATTGCTGAAAATGACCCTAATATGTATTTTCTTTCAGGCACTATAGGTTCAGGTAATTGGAATTTAGTAGCAAGATCAATTTACAAAGACATTGAATCTTATCATCATGATTTTAATGCAAAATATTTTGAAAGCATTAAAGGAATTCATGATTTTGTAAAAGGAAAGGAAATATTTTATGTTACTGATCCTTTTTACAAAACAAAATCAAGAACTGGTTCACTGATAAAAACAATAAGAAAATCAAGAGGTTATGATTAATGAAAATTGAAATAGATTTTACAAAATCGATTCAGGAAAATGCTGATGATTATTATGCGCTTTCAAAAAAATCAAAGAAAAAACTTAATGGTTTGGATGCAGGGGTTAGAGAAGTTGAACGTAAATTAATTAAACAAAAAAAAGACGGCCCTAAAAAGAAAAATTTGGTAAAAAAAAGAGAAAGAAAATGGTTTGAGAAATTTCATTGGTTTTTTACAAGCGAAGGTTTTCTTGTTATTGCAGGAAAGGATGCAAAAACAAACGAGGTTATTGTAAAAAAATTAATGGAAAAAAATGATGTTTATTTCCATGCTGATATTCATGGAGCTCCGCACACTGTTCTAAAAACTGAGGGCAAAACTCCTGGCGATATTTCAAAAAAAGAAGCAGCTATTTTTGCTGCAATTTTTTCTAAAGCTTGGCGTGAACAATTAAGCGCGGTTGATGTTTATTCTGCAAAACCCGAACAAGTTACTAAAAGTGCGCCTTCAGGAGAATCTTTGGGTACTGGTGCATTTATGGTTTATGGTAAGAGAGAATGGTTTAAAAAAACCCCTCTTGAGTTTTCAATTGGATTAACCAAAGGAACAGATCATTTTCTTTCTTCTGGTCCGATTTCTGCAGTAAGTAAAAATTCAGAATACTCAATACAACTTTTTTTTGGAAATAATTCTAAAGGGGACACTTCAAAACTTCTGAAAAAGATTTTTTATGACAAATCAAATTTTTCAGCGAGTTTGGATGATATTGTAGCTTTATTGCCTTCTGGCGGGTTTAGTATAAAAAAGAGTTGATTTTGTTTGAGGTATATTATTATTTGTTTTTGAAGAGTTGTTTATTATGTTACCAAATT
Organism: uncultured archaeon; assembly: GCA_964394025.1. Taxonomy (GTDB): domain Archaea; phylum Iainarchaeota; class Iainarchaeia; order Iainarchaeales; family Iainarchaeaceae; genus PCWY01. The sequence goes on from CAYMWD010000004.1 coordinate 5,994, forward strand.
CTCCGCAAGAAATTATTCTCAGAGTAGAGGAACCTGATCCAAGTCATGTAGGCAGGAATATTATTACTCTTGATAGGCGCACTAAAGAGGCGCTTCATGTAACTTCGGGCGATATTGTAGAGATAAAAGGTTCACAGAGTACTGCTGCGGTTATATGGCCTGCTCGTCAAGAAGATGAAGGTAAAGGAATTATTTGCATGGATAATTATATCCGAAAAAATGCAGGGGTGGGCTTGGGCGAAAAAGTAAGAGTTAGGAAAGCCGATTTTTCAGAAGCAAAAAGAGTTGTTCTTGCGCCTACACAGGAAGTTAGAATAATTGCTTCAGGTTATGACCGTGTTCTTAAAAAGAATTTTATTGGAAGACCGCTTAATAAAGGAGATCAAGTTTTAATCAGTGTTTTTGGTTCAGGTTTTATTTATCAAATTATTGATACAAATCCTCGCGGAATTGTAAAGGTTACTGATTTTACCCAGTTTGTTCTAAAAGAGGAGCCAGTTAAAGATACAATGGCTGGAATTCCTCGTGTTTCTTATGAGGATATTGGCGGTCTTAGTGAGCAGGTGCAAAAAGTTAGGGAAATGATTGAACTTCCTATGAAACATCCTGAAATTTTTAGAAAACTTGGAATTAATCCGCCTAAAGGGGTTCTTCTTTACGGTACTCCGGGCACAGGGAAAACTCTGCTCGCAAAAGCTGTTGCTAATGAAACTCAAGCGCATTTTATTTCAATTTCTTCGCCTTCAATAATGAGTAAATTTGTGGGGGAAGCAGAAGAACGTATTCGTGAAGTTTTCAAGGAAGCTGAAAAGAATGCTCCGTCAATAATTTTCTTTGATGAAATTGATGCTATTGCACCTAAGCGTGATGAAGTTGTTGGAGAAGTAGAACGAAGAGTTGTTGCGCAAATTCTTTCTGCAATGGATGGTATGGAAGCACGTGGTCAAGTAATTGTTATTGGAGCAACAAATCGAGTTAATAGTATTGATGAAGCTTTAAGAAGACCTGGAAGATTTGATAGGGAAATTGATATTGGTGTCCCATCTAAAAAAGACAGGCTTGAAATTCTGCAAATACATACCAGGGGGATGCCTCTTGCAAAGGATAAAAAGAAACCAAAAAATATTGTGAATCTTGATTATTTTGCCGGAATAACTCATGGGTTTGTTGGGGCAGATTTAGAAGCGCTTGCAAAAGAATCTGCTATGAAAGCTTTGCGCAGATATTTGCCTAAAATAAATCTTGAAGATGAAACAATTCCTACTGAAGTTTTGGAAGAACTTGAAGTAAATAAAAATGATTTTCTTGAAGCGCTTAAAGATGTTAATCCATCTGCATTGAGAGAAGTAAGTATTGAAACACCTAATGTAAAATGGGATGAAGTAGGCGGACTTGAAAAAGTAAAAAAAGAATTAAAACAGGCTGTTGAATGGCCTCTTAAAAATCCTGAAGCGTTTAACAAATTGGGAGTTAAACCTCCCCGAGGAGTTCTTCTTTATGGCCCTCCGGGTTGCGGAAAAACTGCACTTGCAAAAGCAATTGCTTCAGAATCAGAAGCAAATTTTATTAGCATTAAAGGCCCTCAGCTTTTGAGTATGTGGGTTGGGGAATCAGAAAAAGGAATCAGAAAAGTTTTCCAGCGTGCAAGACAAGTTTCACCGGTGATTGTTTTCTTTGATGAAATTGATAGTATTGCTTCAAGCAGGGGAGCAGAACAGGGTTCAAGAGTAGGCGATAAAGTAGTCGACCAACTTCTTACTGAATTAGACGGGGTCGAAGAACTGAAGGGCGTTGTTTTTATTGCAGCGACAAACAGACCTGATTTACTTGACCCTGCGCTTTTAAGACCTGGCAGAATTGATAAAATAATCAGAGTTCCTGCGCCTGACAAAGAAGCTAGAATTTCCATTCTTAAAATTCACACTAAAAATACAACACTTACAAAAGATGTAAACATTAAAGATATTGCGGAAAAAACTCAAGGTTATAGTGGTGCTGATTTAGAAGGACTCGTAAGAGAAGCGGCTCTTATTGCAATGGAAGAAACAAACTTTGATGCAGCAGAATTAAATGCATCTCATTTTGAAAAAGCTCTTGCAAAAGTTTCGCCATCAATAACAAAAGATACAAGCGATGCATATAAAGAATTTAAAAAATCAATTACTGAAGTTTACAAACCAAGCTATGTGAGATAAATTAATTTTTTTTTATTTAATTAATTTTTATTGCCCCACAATTCTGCACAATTCTGCTGTATTTCCTTCAACAATCAAAATTCCATTTTGAAGAGTACAATCTTCTTTTTCTGAAAATTCAGGCTCACAAAAAATAAGCTGAAAATCAAGGGACATGTTAGTGTCAAGATTTCTTATTTCCCAATATTGGCCCCTGTAATTTGTACTAAGGTAAGAATATTGTTGATCTTCCCAAAGAATTTTGTCTTTTTCATATTTGGATTGTATTGTTCTTTTTTGTGCATATTCAAGTTCAGGAACTTTTAACCATATTGATGACTTATAAGTTGGTCTATTGTCTGTTCTATTTCTTATTTGATAAAATAAAGTGTATTTTTCAAAAAGAGAATTAAATTCACAAAAAACAAGGTTTGCGTCAAAATCATATTTTTGAGGAACAGGAGCAACATATCCGCAGTCTTTTGAATTATCAGTTTCTAAATCATAAATGCAGGTTCCTTCTACGCATGTTCCGTTTAAAAGTTTAGTTGTTCCTCTACAATTATCTTCACAAGTTATCCCTGCGCATAAGTCTACTGGTTCAGGAGTTACAATTGGTTCAACAGGAATTTCAGGTTCGCATTTTTCAACAAGAGTATATCCTTTTGGAATATCGCAAGGAGTAGGGAATACTTCACATTCTCCTGTTGGTGCTTGTGCTGAGGTTTCAACTTGTACGCATTCTTGCGATTCTTCCTGTACGCATCCTGCATTGATAAGTATTGTTAGTATAATTAATCCAAAAAGTATGTTTTTCATAAATTAATTACTTAAGTAGTTATTTTAAATTAAATTATTGAAAAAAAAGAGAATACTGTAAGCCAGACATTAAAAAAGAAAACGCCTGAAGCGGCTAATAACATAATTGTACCCCATAAAAGTGCATTCCATGCAATTACTTTGCTCCCGTCAAGAGGGAAAATCGGAATCATGTTAAATGCTGCTAAGAAAAAATTCACATACATTGCAGAAACAATTATTTTTACAATAAAATCTGTTGGATTCAATATTGCTAAAAACATTCCAAGAATTATTGCAATTAAAATATTTGTTGCTGGTCCAGCAAGAGAAATTATTCCGTTTTGTTTTATTGTTATATTTTTTCCAAAAACATAAACTGCGCCTGGTGCAGCAAAAACCATTGAGCCATTGGTTATTATTGCAAGCCCCAATGCTAAAAGAAGTCCGGATTTCCATGCCCTGAATTCAGCATGCGCACCATAATGTTTTGCAACCTGTCTGTGTGCTAATTCATGGAAAATAAATCCAGTTCCAACTGCAAAGAGCATTATAATAAACTGAGAAATAAATTCTTCAAATCCCCTTAAACTAAATATTGCAGTGCCTATCCATGCGAATGCAAAACTAACAGTAAGCCAACTAATAATAATGTCATTTCTTTCTTTTTCATTCATCAAAGTCTTATTGATTCAAAAGCAATAAAAAAGCTTGTTTGGTCAATTAAACAAACCCAAAACTATCGTCAATTGTCGTAATATTTAAAAACTGTTTTGATTGGTTATTTTGTATGCTTTCAAGTGAAAAGGCTCAAATTTCGATTGAAATGATTGTGGTTCTTGCAGCAATTGTTGCAATTGTTCTTCTTCTTGTTTCACAGCTTCAGAAAACTGCCGAAAAAGGCGCAAAAGTATTTGATGCAAAAACTGAGGATATTTTTGAGGAAATTGAAGACATATGAATCAAAGTGGTCAAATTAGCATTGAATTTTTACTTTTGCTTTGTGCGTTGATTGTATTTTTTTCTGTTTTTATTTCTGCAATTCCTGGATTAAAAGATTATTCTTTTTTTGCAATTGATGTAAAAAATGCAGTTTCATTTTCTTCTGAACTTTCAAACGAATCTGAATTTTTGCTTCTTGTTGGTGAAGGATCCGAATCAGAAATTAAGGTAAACATTTTAACTAACTGGATTTTTGAAAAAAATAGTTCTGGTAATTTTTTAAAAGTCAAAATGGGTGAAAAAGAAAAATCAATTTCTCTTCCTGATTTGGAAATTAAGTTAAAAAATAATTTTTATTCCGGGAAAAATATTTTTGTTTTGACGCGAACTAGCAAAGGTTTAGTTTTGGCTAACCGTAATTTCTAATTTTCTGTCTGAAATAAAACCAAAAATAAATGTTGTTTTTGAAATCTTTTCTTTTGGTTTTTCTTTTGATTTTTTGGATATTATTTCCTTGCCGTTTATTTTAATTTCAATTTTATCTTTGCCAAAAAAAAGTTCCGCATCTTCCTTTATCTGCATTTCATCAGATTCATTAAGATTCCAAACAATAAATACATCATTAATTTTTTTTTGAATTAATGTATCCTCAAAATGATTTTTTTCTGGAATTGGATTAACTATAATAATTGCAAGTATAACCATAAATGCAATTGCCGATTCAAGCGAAAAAAAACCTTTTTTATTTTTCACACACAACAACCCCTAAAACTGAATTTTTTTTGTTAATTGAAACAAGTCTTTCAATAGTAATGCAATTTTTTCCATTGCTGTTGAAAAAATATTTTTTATTGTTTTTTGTTTTAGTATAAATTGCGGAAAGTTCATATTTTCCAAATTTTGTTGGTTTAATTTTTTCAAGAAGATTTTTGTCAATTGCATTACTTTGCACTCTGCGTGTTTTTGAATTGTATTCTGCGCAACCTTTTTCAGGTTCTTCAGAATTTCTATTTTTAATTAGTGAATCCGATAAAGTTATTGCAAATGCAGTTTTTTCATTTTTTTCAAGCATATTTTGAACTCTTTCAGCAGAATATGCAAATTCATAAATTATTAATGAAATAAAAATGAGCAAAATTATTGATGAAATTAATGCGTCAAAACTAAACACTGCACCTCTACAAGTAATGCTTTTCAACTTTGACAGATACTTTGCCCCCTTTAGTTATGTATACTTTTTCCGTTAGCAGCGGTATTTTTTTTATTGTTTCTTTTTTGCAGTTAATTTTTCCTTCAAGTATTCCTCCTGCATTTGCATAATAACTGTTCAAAATAAACATGCATGATTTATTTTCTGCATTTTCTTTTTGAATTTCAGAAATTTGAATTGTTTTTTCTTTAATAGTATTCTCGGAACTTATCACAAAAATTCCAAAAGTTGAAATCAATATTAATGCTAATATAAAATCAATAGAATTCATTCAGAAAGCCTCATAGCAGTATAACTATATCCTGGCGGAAGGGTAAAAATTGACGAATAATTTCCTTTTTTTATTTGAGCGCATAAAAAATCATTTTTTGAAATTCCGCCTGTAACTAAGTATTGAATTGTTGTAAGGTTTCCTGCTTTATATTTTATTATTTTTGTAATTTTTTCAACTTCGTCTAAAGTTATTGGCGTTTTTTTGAAAATAGTTCCTTCTGGTGTTTCATTGCAGATTCCTTTTTTTTCAGATTCAATATTATTAAACTCATAAATAATCTGCAGATTTATTGCTTTTTTTATAAATTCAGGGTCAGTATTTATCAGTGAAGAATATTCTGTTATTTGCTGTATTTTTCGATCAAAAAGAATTTCTTTTTCTGCGCGTATAAAATTTGCTTCTTCAATATTATTGATTGTTTTTTTTGCTTCTGCAAGTTCGGTTAGTATTTCTAGTTGGTTGGAGTTAAGAAGTAAAATTATCTGTATTGCGCATAAAAGTGCAAATGTCCCAAAAAAGCCTTTTTTCATTAATAATTAGTCATAGAAAAACACTATAAATATTTCGTCAATCGACGAAATCATTCTTGCCATTTACAATCTGGCTTTCCGTCTGGTTCATTGTGTTTTTTTGTTTCTTCGTTGTAAATATCTGTTTGTTCACATTCTTCTTTGCTTTTTGATTGGTAGCAATATATCGCATTTATTTGCGATTCATTCATTTGTGAATCAATACTGCCTATTGCGTCAGATTCAAATATTGGCATGCATTTTACTTTTCTAGTTATTTCTTGTGTTGCTCCTGCTTCACTGATATTTGCTTTTTCGCCAAAATCATTTGCACTTAACATTGGTTGTATTCCGCTCATATCTGCTTGTGTTCCAAGTGGTGCAAGCATTGTTGAAAGTATAAGTGCAAACCCGAGTAAAACAACTATTGTTGAGGATAAAATTATCAAAATATTTGTTTTGTTTTCGTTTGAATTAAGTAGTTCTTTTCCTTTTTTTGTAAGGCAATAATATTTCCATTTTCTTCCTTCATCTTTTAATTCAATAAGCCCTGAATCAATGAGTATTTTTGTGTGCTGTTTTATTGTTGGTGCACTCATTTCTGTTTTTATTGAAAGTTCTGAAAGTGTGTGATTTCTTTCATCAAGTATTTTTAGTATTGTTGTTCGTGTGTCTGATGAAAGAGCTTTGAACTCATTTTTTGAAAGCATTAATTGGTCCATTTTGTTTCACTTAAAGAAATATTAATAATAGAAGTATAACAAATACCCATATTGCAATTGCTCTGCTGTAATAAGCAACTATTCCGATTATTGCCGGAGCCAAAAGAAGGTACATTTGCAAATCAGAATCTTTTTTTGCTATAAGATATCCGTAGAATGCACCTATTGCAAGAATAAAAAATAAAAATGCTACAAATCTTTGAATTCCGCCGGTGATGTAATCTTCTATTTTTTTGAATATGTTATCTGTTCTTGCAGACTCTTCTCCCATGATAATCTTTAGTTGTTTAGGGCTTTTTAATCCTTTCATTTTGTTTAGGAAAAGCTTTAATATTCAAAAACAGTCATTGTTACATGTTTGAGTCTTTTGATGTTTCTCTTCTGCCTTCTTACATAGAGGCACTTATTTCAGGCGCACTTACTGGTGATTCAACTTCAATAATAATGGTTGCAGGTATTGCAATAATTCTTATTGCAATTATTTTCAAAGCATCTTCTCTTTTGTTTGGAATTGTTAAACGAGGTTTTCTTTTCATTGTGATTCTTCTTTCGGCTTATTATTTCACTACTACTTTTATTCAAAGATTTAATGCTGAAGGTCTTACTGAGCAGACTTTAATAATTGGGGTTCTTGGTCTGGTTGTTGTTGCTGTTTCTTTGGTTATTGCAATTGGTTCTTTTTTCCGTCAAGCTAAAAAAGTAAAAAAATCTTATGATTATCCTGGTGAGCAGGAGGAAATAAGTCCTAAAAAATCTCCTTCAGCTCCTACATTTACTCCTACTCAGATTCAACAACCTCAATCATATACTTCTCAGGCACTAACTAAAGATAATTTATTTAATTCTTTGAAGGATGACCGTTCTCTTCTTGCTGTTTTGAGTTATGTTATTATTGCTCAGTTTGGTGTTTTTTCAAGCAAAACAATTTCTGCTCCAAACCCTGAAGTTGGTATGATGTTTTTTGCAATATTTTTTGTTGGTGCTTTTATTTTCATAAAAACCACGTATCATAGTTATCTGAAAGGAATTACGCATTTAATTATTGCTTCTATTTTTGGGGTAATTCTTTCAATGGGTCTTGGTATTTTTTGGGCTGAATTTCCTGTAGAAGTAATGCTTTCAACAGGTTATTTCCAAACAGATGCATTAGTTGCATTTGTAACCGGAATTGCGGTTTCACTTCTGATGGGTTCTAAGAATTAAAAAATCCACCTTAGAATATATTTATTGCTTTTTTATAATTTTAATTTTGAAGTTGGAGTTAGGGGGAGGGAAAAAGAATTAGTTCTTTTCCCCCTAACCTGATTGTTAGAGGTAGTTCAACCTCAATGAGCCTTGAAGTTATTTTGGTTTTTGCATATAACTGCTTTTCGAAGGGGTACATTGCCGGTACCAATCTTTTTCTTTTCTTTGCGAAATAAAAGAAAAACGTTGACGAAAAAGAAAAGAAAGTAGCGCTCCACATTCATTTTTTGTATGCTTTTTGTCTGTGCTCAAAAGTATGGAATTCAATACTTTCGATTTTTACTGCAAATATTATTCTAAATGGTTTTATTTTTGCACTTTTTTTCCCTTTGAGATTTTGAGTAAGAAATTTTCCTTTTTTAGGATTTTTAATAATATTTTTTATTGCAGTTTCAAGTTTTTTCAAAGTTGCTTTATCTTTGATTTTTTTCATTTGTTTTTTGAATTCATCTGAAAAATTTGCATACAATTAAATTACCTTCTGAAAAATTCTTTGAGTTCTTTTTCAGAGGATATTTTTGTTATTTTTTCTTCTTTGAAATCTTTTTCGCTTTTTCTGATGCTTTGAATGAGTTTTTTGTTGTTTAGTATTTCTGCGGTTTCAATAAGCGAGTCGAGTTCATCTCTTATGTTTTTTGCTTCAATAATCCGTTTTTTTGGAATTACAATTGTATCTTCTCTTGTCATATACATATAGTATCCTCTTTAGTTGTATAAAAAATTTGCTTTTAATAAGATTTCGAAGGGGTACATTGCCACTGCGGAATGCAATGCTTTTTAACTTCCTTAATTATTATTTCATTTATGCAAAAAAATTTGTTCGCAAAATCCAATAAAGAAAATTCTGTTTTTCTTGATGAGCGTTATCTTTATCCTGAGTATATTCCTGATTCGCTTACTTATCGTGAAAAGGAAGTTGATTCTTTGGTTTATTGTTTTGAACCTATTCTTAAAGCAAGGAAACCAATGAATGTTTTTGTTGCAGGCCCTACTGGGGTCGGAAAAACAGTTTCTTTAAAGTTTGTTTTGAAACAGCTTGAGGATTATTCTGATCGTGCAAAGAGCATCTATTTGAATTGTTTTGAATTTAATTCAAGGTCGGCTATTCTTAATGCGATTGCAAATTTTGTTGGCGCTGCTTTACCAAGGCGAGGTCTTGCTACTGATGAAATTTTTTCTAAGATGTTAGAGTCAATGAAAAAATGCGGGTTTACTCCTATTGTTATTCTTGATGAAGTTGATCAGCTTCTTATTTCAGAATCAGGTTCAAAACTTCTTTATGATCTTCTTAGAATTGTCGAGTATGAAAAGCAAAGAATTGGTATTGCTATGATTTCAAATGATTTATCTTTAACTTCAAAATTTGATTCAAGAGTAAAAAGTTCATTTGCAGAGCAGACTGTTATTTTTGATTCTTATTCGCCTCAGCAGTTGAAGGCTATTTTAAAAAGCAGGGTTGATCTTGCATTTGTTAAAGATTCAGTGAGTTCTGAAGTTATTGGTCTTGCTTCTGCGCATGCTGCAAAAATGGGGGGCGATGCAAGAATCGCAATTGAATCTCTTTTAAGTGCTGGGCGTATTGCTGAAAAGGAAAATTCAAAAGAGGTAACTCTTGAGCATATGTATAAAGCGTTTGAGTTTGTTGATTCAGCTTCGCTTTTGAAAGGAATTTCTCATTTGTCTGTTGATGAGAAAATTCTTCTGAGAATTATTGCGGAAAATAAAAATGTTAATTCTGGTAAAATTTATGAAATTTATTCTTCAAAAAAAGGAGAACTCAAAGAAAGACGTTTGAGAGATGTTTTAGTTTTGCTTGAGAAAAAAAATTATATTTCTTCAGAACAGAAAAATTTAGGCAATAAAGGCAAAACAAAGGAATTTTGCACAACAGTTCCGGCTTCTGTTCTTATTAAAGAGCTTGAAAAGACCTCTTTGTAATGTTTTTTATTGGTTTTCTCCCTATTTTTTATTATGCACGAACTTTGGACTGAAAAGTATTACCCTAAAAAAGATGCAGATTTTACTGGAAATTCAGAAGTATTTTCAAAATCAATTGAATGGGCTAAAAATTGGGTCGAAGGTAAAAAACAACCGCCTCTTTTGATTTGGGGTCAATCAGGTTCTGGAAAAACATGCCTTTCGTATATGCTTGCTAAACGATTTGGTTGGGATGTTGTTGAATTAAATAATTCTGATTTACGTTCGAAAAATATTATTGAAAAAGTTGTTGGCGCGGCTGTGAACAATGCATCTTTTTTTGGTTCAAAAAGACTTATTCTTCTCGATGAGGTTGATGGTCTTACTCGTACTGATAGAGGTGGTGCATCAGCAATTGCATCAATAATAAAGGAAGCACATAATCCAATAATTCTTACTGCTAATGATATTTTTTCAAATAGAAACATTTCAAATTTACGTTTTGTTTGTAAAACTTTTGAGTTCAAAAAAATAAATTATCTTTCTATGGCAAATAGGCTTAAAGAAATTCTAGTAAAAGAATCAATTCCTTTTGACGAAGAAGCAGTACAAGAATTAGCTAGAAATTCTTCAGGGGATATGCGTTCTGCAATTCTTGATTTACAAACAGGACTACGCGAAACAAAACATAATGCAAACCCAG
>CAYMWD010000005.1:0-16234 GCA_964394025.1 uncultured archaeon
TGATTGAATCTATCCTTGTTTTTAATAATAATAAAGTAGATAATGTCACTTCTGCAAGACTTCCTGATTTAGATAAAAAAAAAATTGTCTGGGTTGATGTTCAGGACCCGTCTTCTGAAGATATAGCTTTTTTGGAAAAAAATTTTATTTTACACCCTCTTGCATGTGAAAATGCAACCGAGGAAAAAATGAGGGACAAATTTACTGAATTTGATGAACATGCATTTTTAATTTTCCACGAACCATTTTCTAACGGTAAGTCCCTTTCATTTTCAAGAGTTGCAATTTTTATCGGTAAAACCTTTCTTATAACTGTACACAAAAAAAGTCTAATGTCCATTGATGAAATGAAACAGACCATTGAACATGATCCAAAAATAATGAAAAAAAATCCCGCATTTTTAGCTTATTTTATTCTTGATAAAGCAGTTGAAAATTATTTTCCGATTATGGAAAACCTTGATTTAAAAATAGATGAACTTGAAGATTTAATTTTTGCTAACGATACTAATCAATTGTTGAATAAAATATTTTTAACACGGAGACAAGTTCTTGAGTTAAGAAAAAAAGTACTGCCTGAACGTGAAGTTTTAACTTCTCTTGCAAGATTTAATTCAAAATTTATTAACGAAAAATCCAGCGTTTATTTTAGAGATGTCTATGACCATATACTTAGATTTTCAGAAATGCTCGATTCTTATCGTGATATACTAACAAGTTTTACTGACGTTTATGTTTCTATACAATCAAATAAATTAAATGAAGTGATGAAAGTTCTAACTGTAATTGCAACTATAATGATGCCTCTTACTGTAATAACCGGTTTTTATGGTATGAATATTGTTTTTCCTGAAGTTGAATTTTTAGGTGTTAATTCATATTGGTGGGTGTTTGTACTTATGTCTGTAATTGCAGGTTTGCTTATACTTTATTTTAGAAAAAAAGGGTGGATTTAAATGGTGAATTATCTTTTTTTAAATTTCAAAACTTATGCGGAGGCAACTGGTAGTAATGCTTTGGTTCTTGCAAAAATTCTTGAATCACTTTCAAGCAATTCGGTTGAATTAATTCCTGTTGTTCAGGCAACAGATTTAATGGCTGTTTCAAACGAAGTTTCTATTAATGTTTTTGCACAGCACATAGATCCTGTTAATTTTGGGTCAAACACAGGCCACATTCTTCCAGAAGCAGTTAAAGGTTCAGGTGCTTTTGGAACAGTAATAAATCATGCCGAAAACAAGCGTGATAATGATTTTATTAAAAAAGCGGTTAAACGATGTCGTGAAGTAGGTCTTAAAGTAATGCTTTGCGCAGAGACAAAAGAAAGGGCCGAACAGCTTGCTGAATTTTCCCCTGATTTTATTGCAGTAGAACCACCTGAATTAATTGGCGGAGATATTAGTGTAAGCACAGCCAATCCTGAATTGATTTCAAGTTCTGTTAAAGCGATACATAAAATAAATCCAAAAATAATTGTAATAACTGGGGCGGGAATAAAAAATTCAACTGATGTTAAAATTGCGCTTTCACTTGGTACTAAAGGTGTATTTGTTGCTTCAGGAGTTATAAAATCCAATAATCCTAAAGTTGCAGTTGAAGAATTGCTTCAAGGCTATATCTAATTAATGTGCATGCGGGTCATTGATTATTTTTTGATGTCTTTCTTCAAGCTCTTTTGATATTTCTATTTTATTTTTTGAATAATAATCATACACGGCTTCAACAATTCCTTCAGTTGCAAGTATAGAACAATGGAATTTTGCAGGAGGCAAACCTCCTAACTCATCAGCAACTTGTTGTTTTGTAATTCCAAGTGCTTCCTCTATTGATTTTCCTTTTGCTAAATCAGTCACCATTGAAGATGTTGCAATTGCAGCAGCGCAACCCATTGTTTTGAATTTAATGTTCTCAATAATTCTTATTTTGTTTTCTTCTTTTACTTTAATATAAATCCACATTACATCTCCGCAAACAGGATTTCCAACTTTACCTACTCCATCAGGATTTTTTATTTCACCCATATTATGAGGGCTTGAGAAATGACTCATTACTTTATTTGTGTACATTTTTTTCACCTCCAAGAGGACTCATTGCCCTTAACCTTTTAACAATTTTTTTAATTTCAGTTATTGTATAATCAATTTCTTTTTTTGTAGTATATTTGCTAATTGTAAGCCTTAAACTTCCATGTGAAATTTTAGGGTCAATTCCAATTGCTTCAACAACATGGCTTCCTTTAAGTTGATTATTTGAACATGCCGAACCTGTTGATGCAGAAATTCCTTTAGCATCAAGCATAAGTACAATGGATTCCCCTTCAATGTGGCTAAAAGAAAAATGTGTATTGTTGCATAGTCTGTTTTTTTTAGGTCCATTAAGTCGTGTTTCAGGAATTTCAAGTATTTTCTCAATAAGATAATCTCTTAATTTTTCCATTTTTTCAAAATTTTTTTTATTTGCAATTTCAACAGCTTTTCCAAATCCAACAATTCCCGAAATATTTTCTGTTCCGGAACGTTTATTTTTTTCATGCCCGCCTCCGTGATGAAGAGCGTCAATTTTTGTTCCATTTTTTACATAAAGTGCACCAACGCCTTTTGGGCCGTGAATTTTGTGTGAATTTATTGTAATAAGGTCAATTTTTTGTTTCTTTACATCAATAGGAACTTTGGTGAAAGATTGACATGCATCAGTGTGAAAATAAACTCCTTTATTATTGCAAATTTCACCTATTTTTTCAAGATTCTGAATAGTACCTATTTCATTATTTCCGTGAATAATTGAAACAAGAATAGTGTTATCGCGAATTTCTTTTTCAAGTTCATTAAGATTAATTAAGCCTTCAGAATCGACGCCAATATAACTTATGTCATATCCGTTTCTCTGAAGCCATTTACAAGCATTAAGAACACAATCATGTTCTACTTTTGTTGTAATTATGTGTTTTCCTTTTGATTTGTTCATAAAAGCAACGCCTTTAATCGCAAAATTATTTGATTCAGTGCCTCCGGAAGTAAAAAAGATTTCCTGCGGGTTAGCATTTATTTTTTCAGCAATTATTTTTCTTGCTTTTTCCATTGCTTTTTTTGCAATTTGGCCTTCAGTGTGAAGTGAAGACGCATTGCCGTAATTTTTTGAAAAATAAGGTAACATGTCTTTCAATACTTCGTCATCAACTCGGGTGGTTGCTCCGTTATCTAGATACGCTTTCATTAATTTCACCTTTTAGATTTTTTTGCAGCATTATCTGCATCTTTAATCATTTCCTGAGGGGAATCGAATTGTTTGCAAATAAAACACATGCTTTCAAATCCCGTATCAGATTCAGCAAGTTTGTCCGCAAGCTTTTGAATTTTTTCAAGGTTGTTTTTTGAAAATTTATACGTGCTTCCTCTTTTTGACTTTAAATATTGACATACGGCAGCTTCAGTTATGCCTAATTTTTTTGAAACATCCTTTCTTGCAATATGCTTATCATTAACCAAGTACCTGGTCATTTCTTTTCTTACTGCAGGAAGAACCTGCCAACTTACAATTTCACACGGAAAAATAATTCCCATTACACCACCAATATTAACAATTGTTAAGACTATTTTTAAAGGTTTTGTTTTTGTCGTTAATTTAATACTTTTGTTATTTGTTGGTTATATGAGTAAATTAAAAGAAATGAAAAAAACAAATTCTGAAGAAAGTGAAAATAACATTCTTTACACTGTTGTTGCGGGTTTTCTTATTTTATTTGCATTTGTTGCATTTTTTGTTTTTGTAATTAATCCTTCTCCGCCTATAGATTTTGATGCTCTTGAAGGTGATGGAAATTTTAAAGGTTCTGAAAATGGAGAAATAAAAATTGTAGAATTTTCTGATTTTCAATGTCCTGCTTGTCAAGGGGCTTATTCTGTTTCAAAGCGGATTGTATCTGAATATTCAAATAATATAAAATTCACTTACAGACATTTTCCTTTAACAAATATCCATTCTTATGCTCAGAAGGCAGCTGAAGCATCAGAATGTGCTGCAGACCAGGGAAAATTCTGGGAAATGCATGATTTACTTTTTGAAAACAATACTGCTCTTTCGTTAGAAGATATGAAAGGATATGCTGATGAAATAGGAGTTGATTCTTCTGTTTTTGTTGACTGTGTAACATCGGGCAAAAAAGCATCCAAAGTTGCAGGTGACTTTGCGTATGGAGCATCAATAGGGATAAACTCAACCCCAACGTTTTTTATTGACGGGCAGAAATATTCAAATATGTCTTATGAAACTTTCAAATCAATTATTGAAAATAAACTAAAGTAAAATCAATTATTTTTTTTGAATTTCATTTTATTTTTTTTATTTTTGCGATTTTCCTAATTTAAAAGATTTATTTATTAAGTTTGTGTAGCTCACTCTAATGGTAATATTAATTCATTTATTTATTTAGGGGGGAATTATTTGGATAAAAAACAGCATAAACATGAGCATTCTCACGAATCTCATTCTCATCAAAAAACCAATAAAAAACAGGATTATGTTGATTATGTGGTTAAAGATCTTAAAAAATTTACAAGCGAAATTGGAGTAGTAGTTATACTTGCTTCAGTTTTAATAGGGCTTCTTGTTGGTTCTTTTGTTTTTCCTCAAGTGCCTGTAGTTAGTGATAATAATACTGATTTGGGAAACAATACTGCAGTTACTATTTCTTCAGAAGAGCTTTACTCAAATCTTGAAGCATATTTGAATGATAATTCAACTGCCCTTTTTATGGATCAATTTGAATTCACAATAACTGATTTCAATTTTGTTTCAGGAAATATTTATGCTGGCCTTGCGGTAGCAACAAAAGACGGTGAAGAAATTGGAAGAGTTCCTGTTTTTGGTTCTTTAGACGGTAAGCATCTTCTTCTTGGCGCAACTGCATTTGATATGAGCGTACCATTAGAACTTCCCGAAATTCCAGATGTTCCTGTAGCAACAGAGGTTCCAAAATCAGCAGTTCCTGAAGTTGAACTTTTTGTATGGGCTTTTTGTCCAGGTGGAGTTTCAGGAGAAAATACTCTTTCACCGGTAATTGACCTTATCGGAGATACAGTAAATTCAAAAGTTACTTTCATCGGCCCTGTTACTGAAAACAGAGCAGCTGCTGCAGCAAGTTGTTTTGCTGGAAGAGATCTTGATGAACAATCAGCAATAGATGCATGTTGTGCAACATACACAATTAATGAAAAAGAAGTGTATTCATGTGCTTTGCATAATACTGCTGCTAATCATGAAGAATCTTTTGAAAGTGAAAGACAAGCATGTATAAGAGAAAAATATACTCCTTCGCAGTATTGGGCATATCTTAATGAGTACAATAAGACCTGTCTGGCTTTAGGTTCTACTGGCGGAGTAAATTATACAAACTGTTATAATGCTGCAATGCAAACTGCAGAAATTGATTCTACAGTAATTGCAAATTGTGTAGAATCACACGAAGCAATAACATATTTAACTATTGATTCAGATAGATCTGATTTGTTAGATGTGCATGCTTCACCAAGCCTTTTTATAAACGGAGTTCTTTTTGAAGGTCCAAGAACACCTGAAGGATACAAGGCAGGAATATGTGATGCATATACAACACCGCCTGAAGGTTGCGGTCAAGAAGTTGGTACTGCAACTGAAGGTGGAGATCCAAACGTTACATGTTAAATAGTTCTAAAAAATAACGTCTGAAATATTGGCGTTATTTTTCTTTTTCTTTTAATAAAAGTCGTCCCATTGTGCTCAATTCTATTGCAACTTTTCCATTTTTTCTTGCAATTTCAACAAGCCCAAGTTCTTTTAATCCTGGATTTTTTTCATTCCCATAAATATGGTAATTAACAAGGCTTGGGCCAAGCCCAATTTTTTTGCTTAGTTTTTCCAATGAATCAATTGATTCAGTTTCTTTTAATGCTTTAATAATTCTCATTTTCTTTTCAGAAAGCATATCATAATATGAAAATTTAAGCACAGGTAAAGGTTCAATTGCATCACCAACTACATCAAATGCCCTTATTCCATTAACAAAAGCAGCCGCTGTTGCAGCGCAACTAAGTCTTTTGCTTGCGGAACCAAGACTTATTGCAAGCTGTTTTCCTTTTTCTTTATTTGCTATGTGTTTTATTTCTTCAAACATAGATTCAATTGTATGTTTTGACAATTCATTGATTTCAGCAGGAATTCTAAATTTTTCTAAATCTTTTTTTACTTTTTCAGCGTCTTTTAATTTTCCTTCTTCAGGAATAAGAATAATTTTTTCAGTTTGAAATTCTCTGATTGCAGTAAACAATGCTTCAACATCTCCCCCTAATGGGGCAATAATTATTATTTTCATAATGTATATGCGTAATTTAATGTTTTAAAATATACGTTGCATAGTTAAAATTAAGTTGAATTGTTTAAATGAAACGTTTTTATTGATTTCAAACACTATATGTTCAGAGGTGATGATTTGACAAAAGTAACTATTTACAGTACTCCAACTTGCATTTTTTGCAATATGGCTAAAGAATATTTTAAGGAAAATAATATTGATTATGAGGATTTTAATGTTGCTGAAAATATGATTAAGGCAAGAGAAATGATTGAAAAATCACAACAGCAGGGAGTTCCGGTTATTGATATTGATGGACGAATAATTATCGGTTTTGACAAGGCAGCTATAAAAGAAGCGCTTGAGATTAAATAAAGGACTGATTTTTTGGAAAAATATGATTTGATTATTGTTGGTGCGGGTTCTGCAGGAATGCCTGCTGCAGTTTATGCTTCTAGGTTTAAACTAAAAACTCTGGTAATAGGGGAAATAGTGGGCGGAACAATTCTGAATACGCATGTTGTTGAAAATTGGCCAGGTGTAGTTTCTGCTTCAGGTTGGGATTTAATGCAGACTCTAAAAAAACATGTTGAAGCCAACAATGTTCCAATTCTTAATGATAAGGTTATTGAAGTAAAAAAAGAAGGAAAAAATTTTTTTGTGAAAACAACTGAAAAAGAATTTATTTCAAAGACAGTTCTTTTTGCTTCAGGTTCAAAAAGAAGAAAACTTGAAGTAAAAGGTGAAAAAGAATTTGAAAATAAAGGTGTAAGTTACTGTGCTGTATGTGATGCAGCAATGTTTAGAGATAAAGTTGTTGCAGTTGTTGGGGGTTCTGATAGTGCCGCAAAAGAAGCGCTTCTTCTTTCGGAGTATGCAAAAAAAGTTTACATGATTTATCGTGGGGATAAAATAAGAGCAGAGCCAATAAATTCAGAAAGAGTAAGTAAAAACAATAAAATTGAAATTCTTTATAAAAAAAATATTTCTGAAATTTTTGGAGATAAATTTGTGAAAGGAGTAAATTTCAAAGAAGGCGGTTCGCTTGAACTTGAAGGGGTTTTCGTTGAAATAGGGTCTCTTCCAAATTCAGAGCTTGCTGATAGTTTAGGCGTAAAACTTAATTCAAAAAATGAAATTATTATTGATTCTGAAAGCAAAACAAACATTAATGGTATTTATGCTGCAGGGGATGTTTGCGATAGACATTTTAAGCAAGCGATTACTGGTGCGGCAGAAGGGGTAATAGCGGCCTTTTCCGCATATGAATTTATCTCAAAAGACACACTATAAAATAAAAGCTTTTAAGATGCATTTTATATGACTTGAGGGAGTAAAAGATGAATTCAATAGCAGTACTAGGTGCTTCTTTAGATAAAGAAAAGTTTGGGAATAAGTGTGTAAGAGCATTTCTAAGTATTGGCTGGGAAGTATTTCCTATAAACCCCAAATATGAAAAAATAGAAAATTTGAAGTGTTATCCTTCAATAAAAGAGCTTCCAAAAAAACCTGATTTGATTTCGATTTATCTTCCGCCTCAAATTACTATTAAATTAATTCCTGATTTTTTAGCTTTTGGTGTAAAAGAACTAATTCTAAACCCGGGGGCAGAATCAGAGGAACTTGTCAATAAACTTAAAGAAAATAAAATTTACCCTTTGCTTACTTGTTCAATAAGAGCGTATAAAATGAACCCAAATAATTTCTAAAATGCAATAAGATATTTTATGCCGTAAATCATTAGTATGCTTAGTATAAAACCTAAAACAAAATATACTAATTTTCCCTCTCTTTTTTCAGGAAGCATATCTCTTATGCTAATATACAAAAGAGCGCCAATAACCAACGAAAAAATTGCATAATAAATTTGTTTATCTGGTTGAATCAATGTTGCAAAAAGCACTCCTAAAAAAGGAGAAATTGAAAGAGAAATATTAAGTAAAGGGGCTTTTTTGAAATATTTGTCTATGTGGGTTAATGAAAGTGAAGATGCTAGTGTGTGAAGAATCATTGGGACAAAAACAGCAAAACTAAATAATATATTTGAACTTTGAAAAACAAGTGCAAGAGTTATGCCCAATACAAAATGGTCAACAAAAAAACCAAGTGCATGTATTTCTGCAAGATCTTTTAGCATTTTATTTTTGTTTTTAACGTGCTGATAAACATATTTTTCCGCAATATGAAAAAACACAAATCCGCTTAACATTAATAAAAAAGCCATTTCTCCAATTGATTCTTGCCCTGAAAAAAATTCAGGCATAAGAAAAATAAAAATAAGTGTAATAAATAATCCTGCTGAAAAACTAATAATTTCTTCATGAAAATTTTTTACTTTTTCTGAAATTTCTTCAGAAAAATAATGAATAAGGCTAAGTATTGCTGCAAGAATTAAAGGAATAATATTCATCCTTTACTTAAGTTTTAACTGGTTAAAATACTATTTCTTCTGTTTTTAGTTTTAAATTTTTTTTAAAAAGTTAAATAAACTATTTATTAACTTAAAAATAAAGCATATTATACTAATTTTTGTCAGGGGGTGAAACCATGGGTGGCGGATGTTGCGGATAGAAGGAAATAAAAGTAAAAAGCCCTTTAAAGGGCATTTAATTTTTTTTACAAGGTTCTAAAATATTATCCTTGCTAATTTTTCTATGCATATTGAAGGTATGAAGGATATTTCTGAGGAATCGATGTTTTTAGCAATAAAAAAATCAGTTTCAGGAATTGAATTTAAAACATTTTTAGTCGGAATTTCATCCGATAATCTTGAATTAAAACTAAACTTCAGGAAATCAGCTGAAAAATTCATTTCAAAGGAATTTGGTGCAGAACAAGTTTCTGATAATTCAGAAGATTTGGGCATTATTATAAATCTTGAAAGAGGTCTTGTTGAGGCAAAGCCTTCAAATCTTTTTATTGAAGGAAAATATAATAAATTTTCAAGAAAAATAGCTCAAACTTTTCATTACTGTTTTAAATGCAAAGGCAAAGGGTGTGCAAATTGTAACAACACAGGAAAACTTTCGGAAGAGTCTGTGCAGGAATTAATTGAAAAAATAATTCTTCCTGCTTTTGATTCGAAGGAATCAAAGTTTCATGGTTGTGGGCGTGAAGATGCAGATGTAAAAATGTTAGGAAAAGGGAGGCCATTTGTAATTGAACTTGTTGCTCCATTGAAAAGAAATTTAAATCTTAAAAAAATTGAAAATGAAATAAATCTAGCCAATGAAAATAAAATTGCAGTATCGGATTTAAAATTAAGCACAAAAAAAAGAGTTGTTGAAATAAAAAATACTCCTTTTTCGAAAATATATTTTGCTATTTGTATTTCTGAAGAAATCATTTCTGAAAATGAAATTTACGAATTGCAAAATCAAAAATTTGATATAATTCAACTTACTCCAGTAAGGGTTGAAAAAAGACGGGTAATGAAAGAAAGACCAAAAAATGCTGAAATACTTGAAACCAATTATATTGATAAAAATACTTTTTCAGTAAAAATTCTTGCATCTCATGGATTATATGTGAAAGAATTTATTTCAGGCGATGAAGAAAGAACAAAACCAAACATTTCTGAATTTCTTAAAAAGAAATGTTTTTGCAAGGAATTAGATGTTCTTGAAATAGTATTGTAAAAATTATTGTAAAAAGGGAGGTATGCTTTCCCCCATTACAATTAATTTAATTTAGCGCATATCTTAGCATTAGCTCAATAGTACTTATACATCTATTATTCCCGTTTCAGTTACTCTGTAAATTGCTTCTCCGTCTGGTAAAGAAGGCGAATCAACTAATTTTGCAACCCTTTTATCTTCCTTGCTTTTTCTTAAGTAAAGTCTTGTTTTAGATGCATGTGCAACAATGTTTCCGCCTACTGGGGCAGTAGGGTCTCCAAACATTATATCCGGCCTTTCCATAACTTGATTGGTTACAAGAACTGCAATATTATACATTTCAGCAAGTTTTTGCAATACTCTCATATGCTTGTTGAGTTTCTGCTGTCTTGTAGCAAGTGTTCCTCTTCCAACAAATTCAGCTCTAAATTGAGCCATAAGAGAATCCACGATAAGAAGTTTGATATTTTTTTCTTTTAAAATTTCTTCTGCTTTTTCAGCTAGAAGCATTTGATGATCTGAATTGTAAGCCCTTGCAACAAAAATATTTTTCAGTGTTTCTTGAGCATCAAGCCCAAGTGCTTCTGCAATAGCGCTAACTCTTTCAGGTCTAAAACTATTTTCTGAATCTATATAAAGACACGATCCCTCTAATCCACCTTTTTCTTTAGGAAGTTGTACAGTAACACAGGTTTGAAAACACCACTGTGTTTTTCCACTAGCGAATTTTCCGTAAATTTCAGTAATGCTTTGTGTTTCTATTCCCCCGCCAATCATATTGTCTACTTCTTTACTTCCAGTAGTTATTCTTCCGACAAATTTTCTTTTTTCAGCAAGAACTTCTGCAGATTCATATCCCATTTCAAGAGCATCCCTTGCCGCTTTAATTGCTTTATCTGCAGTTCCTTCTCCAAGTCCTGCAATTTCTTTTAATTCTGAAGGTGAAGCCACTGCTATATTTTCAAGAGTGTCATATCCAGCATCAATTAGTTTTTCTGCTGCCATTGGCCCAATGCCAGGCAAATCTTCTATTTTTTTTATTACTTTACTAGCCATTTTATCCCTCCGTGCATTTAACTCCTTTTTACGCTTTCCTTTGGCTTTAGTTAGCGCTTTGAAGTAATGCTTCTAGTAATAGAATGAACCTTAGTTTATAAATCATTTTAGACCACATTGCCAGTGCCGCAACCTTTTTCTTTCTTTAGGAAAGAAAGAAAAAGCTTGAGCAAAAAGAAAGAAAATAAGGAAATGTTGTAAATTACAACAAGAAAGATGTTTTACTAAAAATAATCTGTTTAGGTTTATTGTTTATTCGTTGCTAGTTATTCTAGCATTCCAGCCAAGGTGAAGTTCAATTCCGTTCATTCCGTCTTTTGTATAAGCGCCTTCAATTTTTATTTTATCGCCTGGTGCAAATCCCTCAATTTCATCAGCCATATTATTCCATGCTGTTGCTTTTGTTTCTTCAACGCCTTGACCAAAAATGAAATTGATTACTTTTCCTGCGCCCTTTTCAGTTTCAAAAGCCCTTATCGGAAAAATTCTTTTTATTTCCCCTATTAAACAAACATCGTTCATTCCTGAATCAAGATCTGATATTTCAATTATTTCTTGTTCAAGTTTAGGGATATTACTGTTTTCTTCAATCAAAAAATCACTATTATAATTAAGGTTGAGCTGAAGAACATTATTGTAAGCTCCAACTGCACAATTGCTAAGTTTTAAACAAGTGCCTATTTGTGCATTAATATTTTTGAGTTTTTCAACATCATTATTCCAAAAAGTAGCTCTTATTTCGCCAGTATTATCCCAAAATACGACATTTTGCAGCATTCCTTTTTTTCCATTTTTATCAAATTCTCTCGGAGAAAATATTTTTTTTATTCTTGCAGTAACATCAACGTTATTCATTCCTTCTTGTAGTGAACTTATTTTTGTGCATTCTGTAGAATTTTGTTTCTCAAGTTCAACCCCTAATTCTTTAGCAATCATGAATGCAGCGCCTGAATCCGTAAGCAACCCTGAAAATTTTTCTTTTTTAGCTTCAATAAGCTGTTTAACTTCTTCATTGCTTTTATTTGAAGAAACACAAATTTTAGTAATCGCATCATCAATGTTATTTATTGAATCCATTCATATGAATTCATGTTGGTAGGTTATAAATTCCTTTTCCTATTTTTGTTAAAATTAAAATATTTTTGATTTTTTCAAAGTTTTAATTAAATACAATTCTGTAGATATACATATAGATATTAACAATTGTTAAAAAAAGGAGGTGTCTTCTATGAATTAATTTCCCCCTCTTTTTGAGGGGGCTATCCCCCTGAATTTACATCTCTTCTGCGGCTGAATTGTGTTTCAATGCCGTTTCAGTTTGAGGTGGTGATATAATGAATTGGAAAAAATTTGTTTCGGATGCTCCGTCTAGAATAAGTGTCCCAAAACTACAATTGGTTTCAGCTCATAGAAACCCAGTTTGAATTATTAATTTTGCTGCACTTATTTAAGTAATGCAGCAAAATAGTAATTCTTTTTTTGAAATAAGAGATAATGTTTTTGCGTACATTTCTGCTACTAATAGCAGTAATTGTTATCTTCTAAAATCAGATAAATTAATTATTATTGATTCTGGTTTAGAGTGTGACTTTAAAATTCTTGAATTAGCTCTTTCAAAAATAGGCGTTTCTTCTGACCAAATTGATTTTGTTTTTCATACTCATGGTCATGCAGATCATTTTGGCGGGAGTAATTTTTTTCCAAATGCTAAACTTTGGATGTCAAAGCATGATGCTGAAAAATTAAATTCAAAAGACTCTAATTTTACTGCGAATTATCTTCTTGGTTCAAAGTTAATTCCAAATATAACTAATTTTTTTGATAAAAATCAAAAGTTTAAATTTAAAAATTTTGAATTAAAAGTTATTGAAACCTCTGGGCATACAAAAGGAAGTGTTTGTTTTTATGAGCCGTCTCTTAAAATTCTTTTTTCAGGCGATACCATTTTCAAAGGTGCTTTTGGCAGATATGATTTGCCTACTGGAAATCTTTTAGAATTAAAAGAAAGTATTAGTAAATTAGCTAAAATTGACTATTCTATGCTTCTTCCAGGCCACGGGGCGATTTTAACTGAAAAAACACATGAAAATATTGCCTTTTTGAGTAGTATGTTGGATTAAAACCTTTTTGCTTTGCAAAGCTTTTTTATAGTCTTACTTGCTTTTTATTCTCTAGTGGTATCAATGAATAATCATTTTGGAAAAGTGTATAAAAAAATTTTAAAAACGATAGAACAAGATAATGGGCTTACTTTTACTGTTATTGACCCTCCTAACCAAGATCCTAAAGTAGCGGGTAAGATTGCAAGACTTGCTGAAGATGTGGGTATTGATGCAATTTGTGTTGGCGGGTCTGTGGGTGCACAAGGAGAACTTTTAGATAGTACTATTTTACAAGTAAAAGATAATTGTTCTTTGCCTGTAATTCTTTTCCCAGGGAATATTGCTTCAATGAGCAAACATGCGGATGCAATTTATTTTATGTCAATGCTTAACAGCCTTGAACCTTATTATATTTCAGGTGCACAGATTGCTGCTGCAGCTCCGCTAAAAAAAACAGGTATTGAAGTAATTCCAACTTCTTATATTGTTTGTGAACCAGGCAGAGCAGTTGGCTGGGTTGGTAGGGCAAAATTAATTCCAAGAGAACTTCCTTATTTAGCCGGAATCTCTGCTCTTGCAGGGCAATATATGGGTGCGCATTTAGCTATTCTTGAATCAGGTGGAGGAGCTCCTGACCCTGTTCCTGAAAAAATGATTACTTACACTAAACAGCTGATTGATATTCCTTTGGTCATTGCAGGAGGCGTAAGAAATGAAACTTATGCTTATAATTGCATTAAAGCTGGGGCAGATATTGTTCATGTGGGCACAGCAATTGAAAACAGTTCTTCTGATTTTTCAAAAGTAAAAGCAGTAATGCAAAAAATTTCAAAATCAGTTAAAAAAGCAGGAAAAGAAAAATCAGTTTAATTTAATACGTTTTATTTTACTTTTATTTTTGTATTATTTTTTTTCTTTTTTTGTATTTTTTTTGTTTAAAATTCTTTTATTTAATTTCACATAATTTTTGCAAGTTTTTTTAGTTCTTCTTTATTGTTTATTTTAGGATTCCAGCCTGTTGCTTGTATTTTATCTATTGAATAATTTCTTTCTCTTAGCATTCGGTTAAGATAATCTGGTGTAAGCATTGGTATAATTTTTACTGCTGAATTAATGTATGCAAGTATTGTTCCGATAAAAACAGGCACTTTCATAACATTCCCTTTAATTCCTGTTTCTTTTCTTATTGTATTAACAATTTCTTCAAGTGTCATTCCTTTTTCTTCTGCGACATTGAATATTTCACCATAACAATCTTCATTGCCTGTACAATGAACTATTGCGGATACAACGTCTTTCACATGAACCATTTGCCATTTATTTTTCCCTGAACCAATAAGTGGATAACCTTTCTTTATATTTGCAATTATTTTTTTCCAATAAAAATTATTTCCGAGAATTATTGCTGGTCTTAAAATTGTAATCGGTATTACTTCTTGATAATCGAGAACTTTTTTTTCTGCTTCAAGTTTGCTTTTTTCATATAATGTTTCAGGGCTAGGTTTACTTTTTTCTGTTTTAATTCCTTTTGAATTTCCATATACTCCTACACTGCTAAGAAAAATAAATTGTTGAACTTTGTTTTTAGCACAAGTTTCAAGTACATTTTCTGTTCCTTTCACATTAACTTCGAAAAGATTTTTTGCTTCTTCATCAAGCTGTGCTGCACAATGAATCACTACATCAGCTTTAAGTGTAATGTTAAGTTTTGCAGGATTAAGTATATCGCAGTTTTTTCTATTGCATTCTAAAACTTCAAAGCCTTTTGCTTTAAGTTCTTGTAAAAGCATTTTACCAACTAGCCCATTACTTCCTGTTACTGCTACTTTCATTTAAATCAACTCATTTCTCCAAAATCAATACTAAATCTTCACCAATTTTCTTTCTTTCCTTTAAATTTAAAGTAATGGGTTTTTTTAAGCTGAACGCATTAAGCCCATTTTGAATTTCTTTATCTGCAATAATAATAATAACTCTGTCCAAAAGTTCTTTTTTAAGAAAAGCAGTCGCTATTCGGTTTCCGCCCTCGACAAGAACTGAATTAATTCCTTTTTTGCAAAGTTTTTTCATTAATTCATTTAGATTAACTTTTGTTTTTCCTTTTGTTTTTATTATTTCAATATTTTTATTTTTTTGATTTTCAATTTTTTTTATTTTGTTTTCTGAAACAGATTCACAGCAAGCAATTATAGTTTTTCCTTTTTCAGAAAAAATTTTGCTTTTCAAAGAAATCCTTAATTTTGAATCAAGCACTACACGAATTGGATTAAATTCTGGTTTTTTTCTTACGCTGAGTTTTGGATTGTCTTTTATTATTGTTTCTGCTCCAACAAGAACAGCATCAACATTTTCTCTTAATTTTTGCACATATTTAAAAGATTTTTTACTGCTTATTTTTTTTCTTTTTCCATTTCCAAAAGAAATTTTTCCATTTTTGCTTATTGCACTTTTAATTATAATAAATGGTCTTTTTTTTGTAATTGCTGTAAAAAAAAACTCATTTTGTTTCAATGCTTCTTTTTCGCAAATTCCAGTTTCAACTTTAATTCCTTGTTGCTTTAATTTTTTTATTCCATTTCCTGATTTACTATTAGGGTCTTTTATTGCAATAAATACTTTTTTTATTTTTGCATCAATTATTGCTTTTGTACATGGCGGTTGTTTTCCATAATGATTGCAAGGTTCAAGTGTAACATATAAATCAGCTCCATCTACTTTTGTCTTTGCATCTTCAATAGCATTTACTTCAGCATGTTTTTTTCCAAATTCTTCGTGGAAACCTTTCCCTATTATTTTTCCTTTTTTTACAATTATTGCCCCAACTAGGGGATTAGGTGAAACTTTTTTATTTCCTTTTTGCGCAATCGCAATTGCTTTTTTCATATATTCTTCTTTTTTCAGAAAAACCACGCACCAGGAAAAGCAAGAGCAATAACAATTCCTGCTAAAATAAAAGGACCAAATTTAGGCAAGTTGTAATAAATAAGTATTTCTTTTATTTCTTTTTTTGAAAATTTTTCAATATCTTCAGGCGTAATTATTGCTCCGAATTTTTTTATTTTTTCAAGTTCTTCTTTGCTCATAAACTCTAAAGCAATAATTTCCTCTTCCTTTATTTCTTTGAGTTTTATTTT
>CAYMWD010000006.1:0-14678 GCA_964394025.1 uncultured archaeon
CGTTTGACCGCTTCGCTACTCCTGCATTTGGCGCTCCCGCCCGGATTCGAACCGGGGTCACAGGCTCCGCAAGCCAGCATTCTATCCAGACTAAACTACGGGAGCTCACCTTTTCTTTTTCGTGAAAAAGAAAAGCTGAATCAAAAGAAAAAGCATTTCTTTGACGAAAAAGAACCTTTGTTTCTCTTTCTTTTTGCTCAAGCTTTTTACTTTCTCTTTGTAAGAGAAAGAAAAAGGTTGTTTTATAGTAAGCGAATTACTTTTCCTTCATTAAGAAGTAATGTGGTTTCTGTTTGTGTGACTATTTTGTTTTCTTCTTCTTTAAGAAGTGGAAATGCACTTATACATTTTTTTAACATCAGCTCACGAAAACCTACTTTTCTTGCAAATTCGCTTAACTCAAGATCTCTTTGAATCCATCTTTCAGCAAAAGGCAAGGTTGAATATTTTTCAGTAATATGTTCAAGAATTTTTCTTGCTTCTTTGTTTCTTAACGGGGTTGTTTCTTCTACTTGAAATATTTCTGCTTGACTTCCTTCATGTACAAATCCTTTTCCATTTGTTGCAAAAGGTTCAATAGCAATAGCCATTCCATCCTCAAGAATGCGTGAATCATTTGTTCCTACATTAGGAATATTTGGGGCAACATGAGCATCATATTCATCTACTCCGTGGCCTGAAAGATTTTGTATTGGCATAAATCCTTTTGACTTTATTTTAGATTCAATTGCTTCGCCTAGTTTTCCTACATGTGCTCCTTCTTTGAAAAGTTTAATTGCTTCTTCTAATGCTTCTTCACTTGCTTTAACCATTTCAGAATATTTTCCCGAAAAATCAATTGTAAATGCAGAGTCTGCAATAAAACCATTTACATGCACTCCGATATCAACTTTGATTATTGAATCTTCTTCAACTATATCCTCTGATTCAAAAGAAGGAGTATAATGTGCTGCAACATTTTTGTCAGAAAGGTTAATTGGAAAAGCCGGTGCTCCGCCTTTCTTCTTCATTTCAGCTTCAATTTTTTCAGCAAAATCATAAAGATTTGTATTTACTTTTAAATTTTTTTTAGCATACTCTTGCATTTCTTTTGCAATTTCGCCTGCTTTTTTGTAATCAGAAACTGTTTGTTTATCCATATAAATCAACTGAATTTGTCTCAAAAAGCAGTTAAAAAGCCTTTGTTCAAGTTACTTTTTTCTAATAATTCCAATTATTATCAAAAGCATTATTGGTATTAAAAGTAAGTTTATGTCTGGTGCTGTTACTCTTGAATTAGCTTCACTTTTTCCAACTGTAAAGTATTCTGATTTTGGTGTTATTGGTTCTCCAGTTGCGCTTGTTGGGTTTGCACTAGCTTGATAAATTCCTCGTAATAAATTGTAAATAATATCATCGCTTCCTGTGTTGCTTATTTTGCAAGTAAAAGTATGTTCTCCTTTTCCAGCAATATTTTCAGTTGATGTACAAGTTCCTATTGTTTCGGTATTAGGGGTTGTTTTTTCAATTTCAATTAATGAAGTGATATTTTTACTATCATTGTAAGTATTTTCTATTGTAACATTAATTGTTACACTTTCGTTTTCATTAATATTATAAGGTGTTGCTTCGATTTTTTTTATAAAAATTCCACTTGCATTAACCTGAACTCCGGTTGAACATGAAGCCGTTTCGCCTGAACTGCTCTGCAGTATAATGTTTATTGGATAAGAGCCCTGTATTTCATACGGCCCGCAGTCAAATGAGCATGTTCCGTTAAAAGCTCCTCCTGAAGTGCATGGAGGGGAAGGGGTTGAAGCAGAAGCAGCACTTGAACCACAGTCAATTGTCATCATGTTTGGAACATTTACAAAACCGTCATAGCTGACTCCTGCATCTGAAACTTCTCCGTCAACACTTATATCGGGAATCGAATTGGCCGTGCATGAAGGCGTAAGCGAACTTATTGTTATTTCTGAAATGCACGAAAAACCATTCTGGGCTGTGACTGTTGCTGTTCCGTCTGAAGATGCAGTAAAAATATTTGAAGGCACTGCTGCTGAAGTGCTACTTGTGCTCACGTCTCCAAGTAAAGTGTCATCAACATCCCAGTTAAGCATAGGGCAGTTTGTTACTGCTCCGGGTAAATCACGGCATGTTACTGTTAGTGTAACTGAAGGGCTTATTGTGGTAAGAACGGATGCTGTTGAAGGGGAAAGAGTACAGCTTACTGCAGGAGGGATTGCAGGGGTAACATTAATAGAAGTGCTGCAGCTGAAGCTTCCCGCGTTTGCAGTTATCTGCGCAGTATTTCCTGTTGAGGGTGGGTCGAACTGTGAAACAGGGTTAAGTGAAGTGGATGTTGAAACAGGGTTCATTGTTCCGAGTGTTGCTGACCAGTTCATTGCAGGGCAGTTTGTCTGAAGAGTTTCTGAAGAGTCAGTATAACATGAAGCGGTTATGTTTGCAGGAGGCGCAGTATCAAGCATTGCGCCAGGGCCTAAAAGTTTACAGTAACCTGCAACAGGTGTATTAATTTTTATTTTTCTTATTGGGCAGTTTCCGCCAAACCATGTTTCTTCTTCGCTTAACATTTTCCAGTCAAAGTCACATTCATATCTTCCTGTTCCAGAATCATATGAACAGAATGAATCATATGCAGAATGTGAAGGGTCTGTCATGGTGTTGAAAATAATAGTGAATTCTTTGCTTGCGCCTGTTGCTATTGTTTCGCTAGTAAGAAGACATTTTCTTGTAGATCCGTAAACAGAATTATCATGGGGGTTATCTATTCCTACTCTGTGGTGTTGACCTAATGCAATAAATTCACAGCTTGAAGAAGTTTCAAACCATGTTCTTGTGCCTGTGTTTTGCATTGTTATTTTTGCACAAATTCCTGTTGCAGGTGACAAATTATTCGGGTCAACAAGTGTTGAACAAGTGTTGTTGAAAAAACTTATATTTGTGCATACTGAATCAAGTTCAGGCGGGGTAGCCTGTACAGTAACGTTTGACTGGCAGTTGAATGAACCTGTTTCTGCTCTCACTCTTCCTGTGCCTGCTGTTGATTGAGCAATAAAATTCGTGCTCGTAGGAGAGGAAGAACTTACTGAACCTACATTAGTTGTCCATGCTATTGAAGGACACGAAACAGAATGCCCAATGCTGTTTTCACATGTTGCAGTAAAACTGCTTGAAGAATTAACCAGAACATTTGCAGTTGAAGGTGAAACTTCACAGCTTACTGGAGTCGGATCCTCGGTTATAGTTACTGTTGACTGACAGTTGAATGAGCCTGCACTTGCTCTCACATATTTTCCTGTTGCAGGAGCCGACTGTGCTCTAAGAGTAGTGCTGAGTCCTGAAGCAGCAAGCAGTGTTCCTGCATTTGTAGTCCAGCTTATTGAAGGGCATGGTGCAACGGTTCCTGTTGAATCAGCACATGAAACAGAAAAACCTGCGTTGTTATTTGCCACAACATTTGCAGTTGAAGGAGTAACAGAACAGCTTACTGCCGGAAGAGCAGGAGTGTCAATTGTTATTGTCACTGTATCTCTTGCCTGTGCACCGCATGGATTTGTTGTAATAAGGTTTATTTCATAAGTACCGGGAGTCGTAAAAGATGTTGTTTCTGAAAATTCAGTGCCAAGCTCTATAAGACTGCTGGTAATCCAAAAAGGATTGCCTGAACCAGTGCCTGAAAGAGTAATTGTTTCTCCAGCATCAAATGATGCCCCGTTTAAAGGAGAAGTAATAGTTGCAGAAGGTGATGGGAAACCGCATGTGTCACACCCGCCTCCGCAGAGTACATCAGTTATATTGCTTATGTTAAGTCTAGTCCAAGAATCATATGAACGGTAATCAATAGTCTGGTGGCTATTGTAAGCTTTCAAATAATTTGAACATATGAATGAGTGTATTGAATTAAAAGGTTCCTCATAAGTCGTGCCGTTTTCAACAGCATAAATCCTGCTGGAAGTAACAAGATACATCACATTTCCGCACCCGTAAACATTAAGTGCGGTCCCGCTTATTCCTTGGCTTTCAAGTTCAGTGCCGATATATCCTTTGTACAGGGATGTTGTTGTTCCTATAATCATTCTGTTAGACGTTTCCGCAGTTCCTATTGCAGTGCCTGAAAGAATCTGAGAAGTCCAAGTAGGGTCTCCATATGGAGGAGTATAAGGGAAGTAATAATGTCTGTTTGTTGTTACTACGCTTAGTCTTCCTGATGAGATGTGTATTCCGTTAGGTAATACAGTACCGCTTATTGAAACATCTGTTCCGGTTGTTGTTCCTATGTTTCTGTTGTATAGTTTGCTTGTTGTTATTATTGCGAGTGTTCCTGATGCTGATGCTGTTTGTTGTGCTGTTCCTGTGAGTGTTTCTGAGCCCCATTCTGGTCCGAAGTATCCTGTGTCGTGTGGGAAGTAGTAGTGGCGGTTTGTTGTTACTACGCTTAGTCTTCCTGATGAGATGTGTATTCCGTTAGGTAATACAGTACCGCTTATTGAAACATCTGTTCCGGTTGTTGTTCCTATGTTTCTGTTGTATAGTTTGCTTGTTGTTATTATTGCGAGTGTTCCTGATGCTGATGCTGTTTGTTGTGCTGTTCCTGATAATGTTTCGTTTCCCCATGTCGGGTCTCCGAAGCCCGGGTCGTAAGGGAAGAAATAATGTTTTGAAGTTGTGACAACACTAAGTCTTCCTGAAGAAATATGAATGCCGTCACTAAGCACAGTGCCGCTTATGTAAGTTTCATTTCCGGTTGTTGTTCCTATGTTTCTGTTGTAAATTCTGCCTGAACTAACTATTGCAACAATTCCGCCTGAATACGCTGCCTGAATCGGTGTTCCTACTGATTCATTTCCCCATTGTGCTTCGCTCCACTCATAAGGAATATAAGGGTAGTAATAATGTCTATTTGAAGCGATTATGCTGAACTTTCCAGCATAATAAAAAACACCATAGCCTCCATCTTGCATTGTTGAAATTTGACCTATTGAGTCTCCTTCTATTTCCCATTCTCCGTTGTCAACTTGGCAGTTGTAATGATAAAAACTTGTTGTGCCTCTTTGTGCCCAAACTCCTGCAGAAGTAAAACCGTATTTTGAAACACCGTAAAGAGTAATGGTTCTTGAGTGAGGTGTTGTTATTGTAAGTGTGCTTCCTGAAATTACTCCGTTGCACCCTGCAGGAGCCGCAGAAGCTAATACCGCGAAGAAAATGAGTATTACTGCGATTACTAAAAATTTCCTTTTCATTGGATAATGAATGCTTTTTTTCATTAATAAGCGTTTTCATTTAATTCTAATTATTCCAATTATTATCAGAAGTATTATCGGAATCAGAATTAATTCAATGTCCGGTGCTGTTACTCTTGAATTTTCTTCGCTTTTTCCTACTGTGAAGTATTCTGATTTTGGTGTTATTGGTTCTCCTGTTGTGCTGGTTGGGTTTGCATTTGCTTGGTAAATCCCTCGTAATAAACTGTAAGTGATATCATCACTTCCTGTGTTGCTTATTGTGCATGTGTAGGTTGCTGTTCCGCCGTTGGCGTTAATTATTTGACTTGCTGTTGTACATGTGCCTATTGGTTCCACTGTTGGTGTTTGTTTTTTAATTTCAATAATTGTGCTTACTGTTTTTTGTGAAGGAAAATTATTTTGGATTATTACTTCTATTGTTGCTGATTTTCCTTCATCAATAGTAGTCGGATTTATTTTAAGGCTTTTTATAAAAAGTCCGTCTGCTGTAAATGGTAACACATCTATTTCACTATAATTGCAAATTGCACTTTGAGTTGCATTATTTAGAGTTGCATTTATTGTGTGTGTTCCTTCACTGTAATTTCTACAGGTAAATGTACAAGTTCCTCCTGAACAAGATAAGTCATTCGCATATGTTGCTCCGTCTCCGCAATTAACTGTTGCAGTGGAAGGAGCGCCTGCTGAAAAATCAAAATATTCTAAATTAATTATTGCATCTTCTTCTGCATAAATTATTCCTGGATTATTTACTGTGCATGATGGATTAGTCATATCAATTGTAAGATTATTGATTGCTTCTTCTCCAAACCAAGTGTTCCATTCATCTAACATTCTCCAGCTAAAAGGACAAGTCAAAAATTCACCTGCTTCTGTGCAACCTATTGCAAGCATTGCACTTCTATCACTTGGTGTTGTGAAATTAATTATAAATTCTCTTTGGCTATTTCTTGGAATCATTTCTCCATTATTCATCAGTATTCTTGCAGGCCCATAAATAAAACTATCATGCGGATTACTGATTCCTAATCTAAAATGGTCTTTACCATCTTCACTTCCTGCTGAAGAATTTTCCTCCAACCATGTTTGAGTACCAGTATTTTTCATTATTATTTTTGCACAGTAATTTGTATTTTTTAAAAGATTTGTAATGTTTACCAAAGTTAAGCAATCGGATTTGTAAAATAAACTTTGCACATGTTCTGCATCAAGAACAGGGGTGTCACGCACACTAATTTCTGAATTGCTACAAACAGTCCCACCAGCATTTGCTCCTACAGTTTCTATTCCTTCTGTTCCATTAGGAGTAAAAGTGTTAGTTGCGCTCGTTACTGCGCCTATGTTTCCTGCAGTGCCGGGGCTGATACTCCATGCTATTGGAGGACACACGGTTTGTGTTACACCAACATAACACTTGGTTTCAATTGTAATCGGTGAGTCGGATGGTTTTATAGTTGTATTAATAGGCTCTACTATGCATGTGTCTGGTGTACTGTATATAGGGATAGTTTTTGTCGCCTGAGTACCTATAGGGTTATCTGTCAATACAAAATCTCTTAGAATATTGCTGTATTCTCCTACAAGCTTTGATAAGTAATCACTTTCATTTGGATTTACTTGAATAAAAAATGGTGTTTCAGGAGTACTTGGTATATTGTCCTTTAACCAATTAGGAATTGACTCATTAAGTCCTATTGCATATATTTTTGTTCGAGCTGATTCGTTAAATGAAGACCATCCTGCCTTATTAAGCCCTGATTCTTCTTGAGCAAATATCTTTGCTTCATCATCGTCATCATACTTATATCCATTTGACGGTATATCCCCGTAAACTTTTGACCTTGAACTTCCGTCAAGATTTTTTGGATTTCCATCACTAAGGACAATAATAATTCTTTTATAATTTGATGGCGAATCTGAATCAAATTGTGCTCTTGCCATTATCAGTGCTCTTGCCATGTCGGTGCCACCATCTGCACTAAGACTGTTTATTGCGGAATCCATAACTGTTTCAGATGAAAGGTCAGTTAGTTTCTTTTTGAGATGTGTTTCAGTTTCAAATGCTATAAGCCCTATTTTCACATAATCTGCAGGATTCTTACCGCCATTAGTATAAGCAGTGTAAATTTCTCTCACAAAAGTTTTCGCAGACTCTCTTGCAGCTACAATTTTATCAGGGCTATAATCACCTTCTTTCATTGATGAAGAAGTATCTATAAGTAAGAATATTGAGAGTTTCTTTGTACCACTTTCATTAAGAACATTATCTGCTTTAGGTACAATATTTATTTCAGGCGAGCCAATTTTCAAAGGTTTTACTGTAGCAATAATATTTCTGGTAGCACCAGAATCAAACTTTTCAGGGTAATTTCCATCTTTTCTAAGTGCAATTCTTGTTCCATTATTAAAATAAGCGTCGGTTTCAGTAAGATAATCCTCGAAACCGTCAGCACCATCTATCCACTGCATAAGCGAATAAGAGCCGGGGCTCGTGCAGTCAGTTGCCGAAGCATCACAGGTAGGAGTCCATGCATCTGCTGTGTTGTGCACGTTTATTTTTAGTTCATAATCTTTTTGTGCTACAACAGGCGCACCATATTTGAATTCCAAATACGGAATTGTGGTTGCAGTTGGCTGTGTTGTAGTAGGGTCAAGGCATCTTTTGGCTCCTGTTTTTTCGCATATTTCAAAAGAAGTTTCTGCATCAAGATTTACTGATAGCACTGGACTTATCTGTAAATCCGTATTGCACCAGACTCTATCGCTGTCGTTTGCAGGATTTCTAAGACTTACGCTCACATTTCTGGTTTCATTTCCTGAAACAATATAAGGTCCGCACACCATACCACATTTTCCGTTCACACAGCTTTTGTAGCCAACAAGTCTTTGACCGTCGCTCCCCCAATAATCGTTACAGTAAACTCTCGAGCTAGCACTAGGTTCAAAAGAGTCTATTTCATAATTTATTTCAGCAATTGTGTACTCGAGCGAATTGATTACATTCGGCTTGAGAGTAACAGTGCAAGATCTTCTTTCATTAACCACTGTTACATTTGCAGAACAGGTAAAAGAATTTCTTGTGAAACCAAAAAGCACGTTACCCCATGCCTGTTGCGTACCATCTCCATTACATACATCAATCTGTATTGTGTTGGGGCCATTAAGATTGAATAAACTAGTTACATCCTGTGGTACGCTGTCTTTTCGTACATAATAACCGCGGTTGGGACAGCTACTACAACATTCGTTATAAAATATAGTGCCCCAAGGATCAGGAAAACCAAGCGAATCACTAGAGGGTACACATTCACCATAATCAATTTTTTTCGTGCCTTCATCAAGACTATCTGCTAAAACCCTGTTACCATTAATAAAAACGCGTCCGCCGTCATCAAAAGCAAAGTTTTTTAATGAAGCAGATGTTACTTGGTTTCCTGTTAAATCTAATGTGTGGTTTAGAGTAGCACAATGTCCTTTTGAAAGCGGACCAGGGCTGATTGATTTAGTCACATTAGGATAGTCTGTGCTAGTAACACTAATTTGTGAACTCCCAAGTGAAATCCCATTTATTGTGGCGCCTGTTTCGCTTTCCCCGCTTACGCTTGCTACTGCACTATTAGTTGAGCTCCAAGAAATTCCTGTTGGACAAGCAGTAACATTTCCAAACTGGTCAAAACAAGTTACTGTTGCAGTAGCATCAGTTCCTTGTAAAATAGAATTTGGTTGTACTGAAAGTGAACAGCTTACTGCATCAAATGCTGTTGCAATATTAAACAAAAGAACAAACATAACTAGTGATATTATTTTGCGTTTCATTCGATGTAATTATTGTATTTTGAATATAAAAATGTTTCAATTTAGTATTTTTAAAGTACATGTCTATTATTATCTCCTTTTCATCAAAAAGAAAACAATTTACTCTGTTTTCCGCCTTCAACTAAATCATCTTTTTCATACCCTAATTCGCGCATTATTTTAAGCACTGCAGGAATAATCTGATGTTCGATGTAATAGTCAGCATCATAATTTCCTTCTTTTACATATTCCGCTAGCTCTGCTTTTTCAGAAATACTTTTTCCTGATTTTGTAATCACAAAACTAAGTACACTTCCAGTTCCTATTTTTTTACCTCTTTCAATAGCTTTTTTTGCAGCAGCCACATGAGGGCCTATTGAATCATAATTCTCTACTTTTCTTTTTAGCATTGTCATTATTGAAAGCTCCTTGTTTGGAACTTTTCCTTCTTTTAATCTCTTAATAACTGTGCGAATTATTTCGGCAGCTTTTTTTGCATCACCATCTTTAAGTACAGTTTCAATAACTTGTTTTTGAGTTTCTTTTGCAAGAGTTGACCAATCTCTTCTTACATATTCAAAACCAACAATTTTGAGATTATTTTCAAAATCAATCAAGGCATATCTTTTTTTCGCAGCTCCTCCTTCTTTTTTTGTAACAAAAATTCCTCTTTTGAAAAAACCCTCAAATTCAAGTTCCATTGCACCAGGTAAATCAGAATTAATTTTTTTCACAAAATCGTGCACTTCTTTTTCTCCTTTTTCTTTTGGAACAAGAATGAAAAGAGAATCAGTGTCACCATAAAGTGTTTTGAAACCATTTTCTTTCTTTTCTGCTTTGTCCATTGTTTGTTGAATATAATGTCTGCTCCAAGCAGTAACTGCTCTTGCTGATTCCATTGAATACCATCTTGAACGAGGATAACCAAGATAACCATAATGAGAATTAAGCAAAATTTTGAGTGCATGCTGTCTTGCATTAAGTGCAGAGTATTCATGCGAACCTTTTTCTTTGGATTTCATTTCTTTTTTAATTTCCATTCTCCTGTTCAAAATTTCTTCTAAAATTCCTGAAAGAAAGCCCTTTTTCTTTTCACAAAACCAATCTTTGTCCGGCGCAAGATTTTTTCCAGTTCTGCATTCAGGGTGATTACAGTTGAGTGTTTCAGGTGAAATATTGTGCGCAATCATAATTGTAGGGTGCAATGAACGAAAATCAAGAACAGCAATATTTTCGTGCAAACCAGGCAAAGGTTCTTTTACAAAACCGCCTTTGAAAGTGCTTTGTTCTCTTTCATCAATTTGTGATTCAAAAGGTTTGTTCGGGGAAAGAGAATTTTTTCCAAAAGCCTTTATCATAAGCAACTGCTCAACCATTTGTGATGATGATTGCCTTGAAGTCTCATACAATGTTTGTTTTAGCATACTGCAAAGTTCAAGCTGTAAAGGCAAAAATTCTTCTGCAATCTGTACAGTAACATCACCATCTTCACGGTTATATTCAACAATCCTATCAATATCATTTTTATCCCAAAGTTCATTGATTAATTCCGGTTTAATTTTTTCTTTTTCTTTTCCAAAAAGTTTTTCAGAAACATTTTCCAAATCAAATTTAATCAAACTCACTGCGCCTATTCGGGCCATAAATTTAGTAAGTTGAAAAGCATCAAGGTGTTGTATTCCTTTTAATTCAGCAGCATTGAAAATTCCCTTTTTTACAATTCTGACATTTCCAAAACCAAAATCGAATTCAATTCCTAATTTTTCGCATCTTTTTTTCATATAAGGAAAATCAAAACTATCGCCGTTGTAAGTAACCAAAACATCAGGGCACATTTCTTTAACATCTTTTATAAATTTTTCAATCATTTTTTTTTCATTTTCAAGAACAACAGTATTTTTCAAATTTGTTTTTTTATAAGTGTACACCATTGATTTTTCTTTTGTAGATGCAACAATCATGAGAATAGGGTCAAGAAGAGGATCTGAAAATCTTCCAGGGGATAAAGTCTCAATATCAAAAGCACAAACTCTAAGTTCGTGTGGCTTATCGTCAGTATTTTTTATTGATAAAAGATTTCCATTCTCATGTTCAACTTCAACATTCTGCATTGGCTTTAAATTTTTATCAATCAAATATCTTTTTGTAAAACCAATATCAAATTCTCTTTTGTCAGTAATGCCTTCAACATCTTTTATCAAATCTCTTGCTTTTACAAGTTCTTGGGGGTTTTTAAAATAAACTTTAATAACTCCATCCGAATTTTCCTTTTCAACTGCCTCTGCTTTAAGAGCCATTATTCCTTCGCCAAAATCAAATGCTTTAAGCTCTTTAACTGTTTTTTCAGGATTATTGCTTATAACATAAAAATATGGATTAAATCCAGAATCAGTAATTTTTTCAATTTTTTCATTAGTTGAAATATACAGATTTATTACTGCTTTTCCGCCTTCTTCGATGCTATAAGCGCAATCAAGTAGAATTCCATAAAGCTTATTAGTTATCATGCTTATAAGTTTACAGACAAAAATTTATTATGAAGGTGTTTTATGCCCGCACATAACCGAAGAGTTTCAGGAGATAATGAATCGGAAAAAAATCCGTCAAAACAGGCTGCGCCAAAAAAAATATCCGGAAAAGCACAAGGGATATTTTCAAAAATAAATGCTGATGTAAAAGCAATGAATAGTAGTATTCTAATTATTTCCCAAAAAATGAAATATTTAATAAGAAATGAAAAAATTCTTGGACGAAATCTTCTTGTTTTAAATAAAAAAATAAAAGCTTTACAGGAACGCTCTATGAGTTCTGGTGCTACTGATATTTCTGCTATACAACCAGAGCTTGATGAAATAAACAAAAAAGTAACAAGAAATGCAGAAACAATAGCTCGTCTTCAATCCGAAGTCGGTTATTTAAAGGAAAATTATGCTAAAGCAGAAGAGGTTAGTGAAATAAAATATATTATTGAATCAATAAATCCGCTTGAGTTTGTTTCAATAACTGATATTGATAATATAATTGAAAAAAAACTTTCTGAAAAAAAGAAAAAATAAATCTACTGCTAAATATAAAAAAATATAAAATAAATAAGAAATAAATAAAAAAGAAATTCTAATTTTTACTAAGTTCAGGTCTCACAAGAACTCTGTAAACTTTTTTACCTTTAAGTTGAACTCCAACATCATTTTCGCTAACAATATTTATTTTAGCACTAAGGTCAGATGAAAGCTGTGGAGAAATATCGATTGGTTGCTCAGACCCTATGCAAAAACCGAGGCCATTTTCTGGGAATTGGCTCATCATTGAAGCAATATCATTTGAA
Organism: uncultured archaeon; assembly: GCA_964394025.1. Lineage (GTDB taxonomy): Archaea > Iainarchaeota > Iainarchaeia > Iainarchaeales > Iainarchaeaceae > PCWY01. The sequence continues at coordinate 12,367 of CAYMWD010000006.1, forward strand.
ATAATATCTCCTTGTTCGCTTGGAATTGCTTTTCCAGCTTCAGCAAGAATAATCATAGAACTAATTTCATTTTTTTTAGGTTTTGATTTAGCATCTTCAAAAATTCCTTTAATTACTGAATGAATCAAAAGCAAAGAAGCTCTATTATCCAAAGAAGAAAGATTAATCACTGAGGCTCTTGCAATAGTTTGATTTCCCTTTTTGGTTATTTCTTGGATAGGATTTTCGCCTCCAAAAAGCCCAGGATAACGAATGCCCATAAGACTCACAATTCTTGCAGATTTAAGAAGTTCATAATCGGTAAATTCTTCTGATTTTTCTTCATTTGCAATTTTTTCAGCCAACTCTTCAATAGAAGAAAATTTTCCTTTTTCAATTATTTTTCTTAATATTCTTGGGAAATTTTTTTCACCTACGCCAAATTGTTTTGCGATTCCTTCAGGGTTAATAAGATTAAGATCAACATTCAAATTTTCTCCAGGAGTGTATTTTTTCACAGGAAAACCAAGCGAATCAATTTCAACTAAATACTTTTGTAATTCTGCTGATTTATTTCCTGCTTCGCCAATTTGCAATTCATTTCCAGTCCAATCAAAAATAAGCGAAGTTACATTTGAAAGCAAAGCACTTTCAGTTAAAACTCTTAACACTTTTTGCCTGTCTTTAATTTCCCCTTCATTAACCATAGTTTTAGTAAAAAAAGCAAGAGGTTCAACTACTTTATGTTTATCTCTTGTTAATCCAAGAACAATTTCGCCTTTATTTATGTTTGCAATAATTTGTTCGCCTGATTCAGCAAAACCGTGCGAAGAAGTAGCAAGCATAGGTGTAAGTAAAGGTTGAGTAAAGAAAGCAACCTGTATTTCTTTATCTGATTCTGCGATTTCTTTGAGTTCAAGTTCATATGCTTTTGAAACATCTTTAATCATAGTAGCTGAAGTTTCAAGTCTTTTAAGAAGAGATTCTGTTTCTTTGGTAAAATCTTCTTCAATCCATCTTGAGTAAGAAGGTTTGCTTCCAAGCATGAAAAATTTAAGTGTTTGTTTGTCATCATGTTTTGTAAGTAATATCACTTCGCGGGGCAAAGTTTCAGTAAATGCTTCAGCTTCACCAGTAGCTGAAAAAACCTTGTAAAGTTCAATTATTGCTCCCTCTATTCTATCCAATTTTTTTTCAAAAACAAGCACCATAAGTATTTTATCTGGATTAGAATACAATTCAACCTCATGTTCCTGAAATTTGCCTGAAAATAGCAATTCCCATGGGCCGTGACTTAATTTAAACAGAGGCATGTTATTTAAGAGGGTAAATGAATATATAAAATTTCCCTGCGTCAAAAAAACAGGGTTTTTCCCAACCTAAAAACTTTTAATTAAGGAACACCTAATATATCAGTAATTTTTTGGTGAAAAAATGGTTTCAAATGAAGTTGTAATGCAGACAGTCAAAAGAATGTTATCTTCTGGAATAGATGATGAAACAATAAGGAATACTTTGCGTTCAATTAGTACGCCTGAAGAGCAGGTTGAAGTAATAATTAATGAAGCAAAAGGAATAAGCCCTCAGCAAGCACAACAAGCAAAAAAAGTTGTACAAGAAGCTGAAGATGAATTAGAAGATGCGGATGAAGATTTTGAACAAGATCCAATTCAAAATGTTTCAAAAGATATGCAAAATATGTCGATTGAACAATCTGCTCAACATGAAACAACACAAAAAATGCTTGATGAACATTCTGAAAAAGTAGCTGCTGTACATCAAGATGTGCAAAAATTGCATGAAAAAATATCTGCTGTTCCTCAAATTGATGTTGAAACAATTGCAAAAATAAATGCAATTGATGGGAGAATATCTTCTCTTGAATCAGCAGTAAATGAGACAAAAGCAAACACAAAAGCTTTACAAGAATTGCTCAAAAAAATGATTGATACAAATAAACAAATTTTAATGGAACTGCAAAAAAAGTAATTTTTTTTAATAATTTTTTTTGCTGTTTTTTGATTTTTATTTATTTATTTTTTTTACTATTTTGTTAATTCTATTTTTTGATTTATTCATTTTTTCTTTATTTTTTAAAAAGGGAAAAAAGGCCATTCAAAAAGTTTTCCGAAGCAGTTCCTAATGTGCTGAATAAACCAAGATTTAATTTAGTGCTTTTTCCTTCAGCTTTTGCTTTTTCTGATTTACCCACTTCTTTTCCTATTCTTGAAAATCCTTCGTCAAAAAATTTCTTTCCTGATGGACTATAAACATTTGTATTTTCAAGTTCATTGTATTCTATAACTACATGGCGTATTCCAATTTCAAAACAG
>CAYMWD010000007.1:0-14654 GCA_964394025.1 uncultured archaeon
TACTGTTGTTTTTCCTGTTCCGCATGCACTTGTTGCATTGCTTGATGTTTGTGTATCCCAGAATGAATTCGGGCATGTTCCTGCACTAAGGCTTCCTACAAGCCCTCCTATTGCAACGCCTCCTGTTGCAGCTCCTGTTGAGTATGATGTGGCTACTCTTGTTCCGCCTGAAACATCACAACCTCCGCCAGTGTAACGGCAGTCATCCTCTAACTGTATTCCCACTAACCCTCCGACCTGGTTTGATGTTCCTGCTACTGTTCCTCTGGCGTATGAATCAACAACTGCGCCTCCGTCATTTTCGCCAACTAACCCTCCAAGTCTTGGTGCGTTTCCAATCATATTTGCGGATGAATAACATTGAGAAATTATTCCTTCTTCGTTCGTACCTACCAGTCCGCCTACATACCACCCTGAGCTTGAAACAAGTCCTGTTGTGTATACTTTTGTTATTGTTCCGCTGTTGCTTCCGGCAAGACCTCCGACATAAGAGTAACCTGATTGTCCTGTTACTGTAATGTTAACATCAACAAGACCGAGTTTTTGCACTGTTCCGCTTGTGTATCCAAACATTCCTTGGTAGGTAATGCTTCCGTTTCGTTTTATGTAAATTCCTGTTATTGTGTTGTAATTTCCATCTAGGGTTCCTGAAAATTTGGTGCTTGAATTTCCTACTGGATTCCATCCTGCTCCGCTGTTTGCCGAGCTTGAAGCATAAGTATCATACCCTGCGCTTCCTGTGCCGAGGTTAGCGTCAAGAACATAATAGGAGGTAAGGCCATTTCGCATATCATCAAGTTCTTCCCATGTTGTAATTAGGTAAGGGTCTCCCTGTGTGCCGGAGCCGGATCCAACAAATCCAAAAGCTGAACCAGCTAAAAGAAGCATAAATATAACTGTTATTGGGAGTTTCATGCAATAAATACTTTATTTTATAATATAAATATTGGGTTTTTTTAAAATTTTTAAAAATCAGTCGCCGTCAGTTTGAACCAGTATCAGCATGTCTTCACAGCTCAGCTAACTCGAATCATCATCCGGCAGTATTTTTTTTGGTTGGAATTGCTTTAAAGCTTGTTGCTTTGGGTTTATATTGTACTTTTGATGTTATTCTTTAATGCCTAGACGTTTTTCTTTCGGTACAAGTGTTACTGTTGATAGTATTGTTTTCAAAGAGTCTTCTTCTTTTGCAAGAGTTTCTGGGAAACAATGTTTTACTAGTGCTGAGAGCAAGCACTTTATTCCTATTCCTAGTTGGGTTTCGCGTTCTTTGGAAAGAGCAAGAGTGGTTCCTTTGATTGGAAAGCATTATGCTAATTTTGTTGAAGAGTCAAAATTTATTAGCAGTGTTATTAAAGGGCTAAGACTTCCTGCTGATTTGCAGTCTGTTCATCATACAATGAATGTTGCTTGTCGAAATCCAGGTGTTTCTGCTGAAAAAAGAGCTGAATATCGTAATCATTTCAACAATACTTTGAGGGATTTTGTAGGTAAAAGTTTTAATTTGGGCGAATCAAGATTTGTGAATTGGAATCTGCTTCCTAGCGGTAAGGTGAGGTTTACTCTTAATGAACGCCTTCTTTATCTTTATCATCTTGCCGAGCAGGAAGAACTCTTAAGCCGAAAGTAAACATTTGATTAATATTGTTGCGTAGCTTCCTTTTGGAATTTCAAATTCAATTAGTGCTTCTTTTTGTTTAAATTTTATTTTAATATTTTTTGCTTTAAAATATGTTTTTCTTTTTAAATTATTTTTAATTGGAAAAATTGGTTGTATTTCCATTTCTCTTGGTATTCCTTTGTGTGAAAAAACAAAAGGTTTTTTTTCTTCATTTATAATTATTTTTTTATCTCGGTTTTTTTGTTTTAGTAAGTATTCTGAAAGAGTTTTGTTGAATTCTTCTGATTGACCTGCCCATGCTGAAATTTTTAGTGTTTTTGGTTCGAGCATTTTAGTTGCTTTTTCAAAATTTTCTTTTTCTAAAAGTTGTTCGAATATTTTTATTTTAATTTCAGGGATTGTTTTGGAGTTAGCTAATTTTCCCCAGTTTTTCCAGTTTTCTTTTATTTCTTTTTTTATTTCTTTTGATTTTTCCGATTCAAATTCAAGATGTTCAGTTAATGCAGTTAGACATGCTTTTTCCCATTCTTTGTTTTTTAATGCTCTTCCAAGAAGAAGTGTTTTTTTGTTAAATCTTTGGTCGTCAAAATAGTTCGGAAATGTTTGTCTCATTTTTTCTTTTAATTTTTTTTTGTCCTCTTCTTTTATTTCAGTAATTTTAATTGTAAATCTATTTCCTTTGTGATCTCCTGTTTTTATTTTGTTATTTGTTTTTCCTATAAATTTGAGGGCTATTTTTTTGTCCTCTGTTTTTAGTTCGGTTTCACTGCAAATGTATTGTTTTGCAAAAGCATTTGAATCTTTTAAACCTGAATAGTAAACTTTTGTATTGTTTTCTTTTTCAATTATTTTAATTGCATTAGGTGTATCGATTTCTTTTTTTTCCATTAAATAGCAGTAATATTTTCCTTGCCCAAGTTTTATGCTAATGAGTTCTTCTACTTGAAAAGAATCAGGATTTTTTTCGAATTTCATTTTTTATCGCTTAAAATTTAAGAGGCTCAGAGTTGAGTTAACTCATCATTCCCCCGAGAGGGTCAGAAGGTGTTAACCTCATCATTGCCCATTTCATTTAACTGTAATACTATTAAAGAATGTTACCAAAGAAGCCTGTGAGCGATAATACTGCTATTGTCCCAATAATTTAATATTTGCTAAAAACACTTTTTTGGTGTGTTTCCAGTACCTATTGCTTTAGTGTTTTTGATTATTGGTTTGTTAGGAATAAGTTTCTATTTTATTCTGAATAAAAAAAGAAATAAGTTTTCATTGTTAGTTCTGGCTATTGGGGTTATTTTGTTTTTGATTACTTTGATTTTTTTGCTTTCTTTTTTTGTGCATTTTGATTTTTTTTAGGTAAACCGTTTATCTTGAGGAAGAAACTTGTGGAGATGACTTCTAATGCAGATTGTGCATAATTAGGTCAGTATCATTTTCAGCAGACTTAATGGCGAGGTGCTTTCTTTTTTTGCTTTTTCATCAGCAATCATTCCTGAAATTACATCTCTTACTTCTTGTTTTTTTGCTGCCTTGTCAATGAATATGTTAAGTAGCCATTTTATGTTGCCTAATTTTTGTAAATTGTAAGATGTTTTTATTTCTCCGCCTATTACATTCCATAATTCTTTGTCATAAGCATCGAAGTTTTTCTCGGAAACATTTCCTTCTTTTAGGGCTCTTGCAATATTCATTCCTGCAAATTTGCCCGAGGTCATTGCGTTTCCTACTCCTTCGCCTGAGAATGGGTCAATTAATGAAGCTGCATCTCCAACCAGAACCCATCCGTTTCCGTGGTTCTTTTTGTGGTATGATGCTACTGGAAGTGTCCATAGTTTTATTCCTCTTGAATCAAGTTGTGCATCTTTGAATCTTTCTTTGAAAAGTGGATTTTCGTTAATTATTTTTTCTTGCATTTTTTTAAGGTCAATTTTTTTTTTTTGTTTTTCACTTGTTAGCAATCCTACTCCAACATTTACCCAGCCATCAGTCATTGGAAAAATCCAAAAATAACCCGGCATTATTTCGTCAACAAAATGTAATTCAATATTTCCTGAATTTCCTTGTGCTCCATAATAATATGCTCTTGTTGCTATTACGTGGTGTTCAGGAGGGTTTTGTTTTAATCCTACTTTTTGTGAAATTGTGCTTGTTGCTCCGTCTGCGCCTACAACTACTTTTGCTTTTATTTCAGCTTCTTTTCCATTTTTTGTTTTTCCTTTTACTCCGCAAACAAAATCTTTATTCCATAATAAATCTGTAACTGTAAAATCTTCTAGTGTGTCAACTTTCTTTTTTGCTTCTTGAAAAATAATGTTGTCTCCTTCCTGTCTTCTTACAACAAAACCAGGTTTTGCTTTTGCACTTTTTCTGTCTTCGCACCCTGGAAATGGAACTTCTATTCGTGTTCCTTTTGGACTGCTGAATATTACTCCATATACTGTTTCTGTTTGTAAATTTTTGAAATTATCAAGTATACCTAATTCTTTTGCAATTCCCATGCTTTTTCCTGAAAATGCATCTCCGCATATTTTATCGCGTGGAAATTTTGCTTTATCAATAAGAAGTACATTATTTACTCCGTTTTTTTTCAAAAATAGTGCGGTTGAAGAACCTGAGGGGCCTGCACCAACTACAATTACATCATATTCTTTAAGTACCATGTTATGAAACAACTCAGAAACTTATTTAAATGCTATCAGAAGGCACTAAAACCTTATCTGCTCCGTGTTTTTTAATATAATAATACAGGTGAATAAGCGGAACTATTGCTGCAAGAACATTAAGCACCATAAAAGGGTAGGATTCAAGCTGGTATGCATAAAATCCAAGGCTTGCTGAACCTATAAAGTAAAGAACCATGAATCTTTTTTTCATGCCGGGTTTTCCTGATTTTACTGTATCTATTATTCCAGGAATCCATGCAATTAGAATAACTACTAACCCAAATAATCCAAAAAATTCTTTTACTAAATATTCTGCTAGCATTTCCATGTTATTAGTAAATGATTAGTGATTAAAAATTGTTGCGTTCTTAAAATTTACATGCCTTATATTGATGCTCATTTGTTTGACAAAAAAGGAGTTAGAAAAAACCTTGTTCTTATTTTGGATGAGGGTGATGATATTCTTTCATGTATAAAACAGGGCATGGAAGAGAATAATCTTGAACTTGTTAATGTTGAGGGCATTGACGGGGTAATGCGAGAAGGATTGATTAATTATTTTGAAAAAAATAGTTTCAAATCCTCGGTTATTAAAGATAAAACTCTTATTCTTGCTTCAGGTTCATTCAAGCTTAATTATGGTGAGGTTTTTGGTAATATGAAAATTGTCACCCAAGATAAACCTCCTATGCATGGTACTCTTGTAAGAGGCAAAGCAGGTCAAGATTTAACGATTAAACTTGCTTTTCTTGAGCTTGTTGATGAAAAAAAGTGATTTTGTGGATTTAGTAATAGCTACTGGTAATAAGTATAAAGTTCAAGAGATGAGTAGTATTCTTTCTGAGTATGGTGTTAAGCTTTCTCAGTCTGAAATGAAAATAATCGAACCTGATTATGATACTTTAGAAGAAATTGCGGAAGAAAAAGCAAGACAGGCATTCGAAAAATTAAAAGTTCCTGTAATTGCTGAGGACACTGGTGTTTATTTTAGCGGTTACAATAATTTTCCAGGTCAACTTGCAAAAAGAGTTTATTTAGGGTTGGGTTTTGACGGGCTTTTATTATTGATAAAAAATTCAAAAAACAAGCGGGGTTATTTTGCTACTGCGGTTTCTTATTATGATGGAAAAGAAATGAAAACTTTTTCAGGAAAATTAAATGGTGTGTGGTTGAATTATTTAGTTTCAGCAGAAGCTGATCGTTTGCCGTATGAAAAAATGTTTGTGCCTGATGGTTATGAAGATGCTATAGTCACTATTCCTATTGAAGAAAAAAATAAAATTTCTCACCGAGCAAAAGCAACAAGATTGCTTGGAGAATGGCTTTCTAAAAGGTGAATTAGTGGATAAAAAACTTATTTTTAGAATTGTAATGATTTTACTTATTCTTTTTTCTCTTTATTTAAACGGAGTTCATTTTGATGTGCTCATTATTATTGGTTTACTTTTTTTCACATTAATTCTTTTAAGAGGAAAAGTTTGGAAGTTTGCGGAACATATTCTTGAAACTTATTTGCCTTTTACAAAAAAATTGCCTGATTGGGCTGAAAAAGTTCTTCTTGTTTTAATTTTTATTTTATTTTATCTTATTTTGAAAAATGTGCTTTATTTTATTCTTGGTTTAGTTGGAATTAATTTAGAAGAAATAATTATGAGTTCTTTTAATTTTGAAAATTAGTTTTTATTGAAAATATTTTTTTAGATTAGTATTTTTGCTAAGTAAAGAGACTTGTTTTTATATCATTTTTTGTATTAATTATTAAATTGCTAAACTTAAGGAGGTTAATGCATGGGTGAAAAAAACGATAAATTATTTTTTGTTGCATTATTTTTTGGTGCACTTATTATAGCCATTTTATCTTTCAATACTGGTATTGCTTTGAATACTAATGGCGAGGGAGTTTCACAGTTTTTTTCTGGAACTACAGCAGCAGAAAGTAAACTTGTAACTGTTTCAGGTAATGTTGAAAAAATGGTTAATCCAGATCAAGTTGAAATAAGTCTTGGAGTAAGTACTTTGAATGCTGATGTACAAGAAAGTCAAAGACTTAATGCGGAGCTCACTTCTTCAGTAATGGCTGCTCTTATTGAAGCAGGAATTAAAGAAGATGAAATTCAAACAATATCTTATAGAGTATATGAAGAAAAGCAATGGGACTACAAAGAAGAAAAAGAAGAAACTAGTGGTTACAGGGCAACAAATAATATCAAAATAACTTTAGAGGATATAAGTTCTGCTGGGTCTGTTGTTGATATTGCTGTTAAAGCAGGTGCAAATAATGTGAATAGCATAATTTTTTCTCTTTCTGAAGAAAAACAGAAACAGATAAAACTCGATGCACTTAAAGAAGCATCTTCTATGGCAAAACTTAAAGCTGAAAATGTTTCTGCAGGATTAGGGGTAACTTTGGGCGAAATCCATTCAATAACCGAACAAAGTTTTTATTATTCGCCTAATTATGCTTCGGTTGAATCCGCAAGAGATTTTGATGGGGTAAGTTCAGCAGTGACACCAGTATCGCCTGGAGATGTATCTGTATCAGCATCAGTTTCTTTACAATATGAAATTAAATGAAGGGCATAATCCCTTCTTATTTTTTTTTTATTTTAAATTTTTATTTGAATCTTGCAGTCACAAAAACCTTTTTGCCTCTTCTTACAACACCTATTCCTGCATGGGTTTGTGCATTTAGCATTGTTTCTCTGTGGCCTTCATTGCTGTTTTTCCAGCCATCAAAAACAAGTTCTGCTACTTTTCTATTATTAATGTCATCTTCAATATGAGCAATATTTTCGGACCAATTTGACTTAAAGTGTTTAGGTGTGTGTTCCAATTTACCTATGTCTGCAAGATATTCTGAATGTTTTCTTGCTTTATCTCCTTCGTCATGATGTAAATGAAGTTGTCCTTTTCCATGTTTGTGCTGACGCCATCCATTAATTATGTCAATTAAATGTTGACGTATTTCTTTTTCATACTCTGAGTGCATTAAAAAAATAAGTGCGGACTGAAATTTAATAGTTTTGTAAAAGAAAAAGAAATAGAAAAGTAAAAAGTTTAATTAGCTTCGTCTAAGCTGTCTTCAGCATCCCAGTTTTCTGGCTCTTCTGAATCTTCGTCTGATTCGTCCTCATCCATCATTTTTAGAAGTTCATCCCTGAAATCCATAAACACCCCTCCGAGGATTATATTTGTATTACACTAACAATGTGTATTTAAAGGTAATGCAATGTTAGTGAGACAAATGTCTCGTTTTATTTTTTGTTTCCTTCAATATATTTTTTCATTCTTTTCAAATCTGTTGGCCCAAATACTGATGCATCAATTATTCCCAAAGTAATTGGTTTTCCTTCTGCTCCTATCATACCAAATTGTTTTTCTGGGTCAAGTGATTTTAATTTTATTATTCTTACATTTCCTGGATTGTCAACATCCATTGGAAAAAATCCTGCGTGTGATAATTCTGCAAGAAAATTTTGCATAAACCTTGGGGAAATATTTTCTCTTTTTTCTCCCTCCAGATTTCTTACTATTAAAAACGGTCTTTCTTTTCCTTTTGGATAAAGTATGCCTAATGGTTCTGGGGCATAAAATCCAGCTCTTCTGAGTTGCCTTAGAATTATTGCCTGATGCATATTTCTTAAGTATGGGTGGTTGCTTTCTCTAAATTCTTGTTCAAATCTTTTTAGGCCTTGGTGGTCAAAATCACTTCCTGCTTCTTTTGCCCATACGGTTTCTTTTTTCCCGCCTACGTTCATCAACATGTTTGTTACGAAATTAATTCCTTCATGGTCTTTTCCATTTATTTCTTTAGGGTGTGGTATTTCATTAGGTCTTAGCGGTGTGTCTGTAAATTTTATAAATTTGTGGCCTTCAGGATGTCTCCAAAGCTCTGCGGTTTTTAGTTTTTTCGCAGGCCTCCATTGGCTCTGTGCTTTATGCATTTTAATCAGTCCAAGAATGCTGTTGCTGTTTTTCCGCCATCCCATGATAATCGGGGTCTAATTTTTACCATCCAAAGTTTTTCACTTTGATCATCAAGAATTAGTGCGAATCCTTTTGTACGCGGCATTTCCTGATAATATTTATCAAAATTTTGATGTAAATATGAAGGCCTTAATTTTGCAACTGCGTGTATATCTGATTGGTCTGTCATTCGGTGTGAAATGAATAAATCACATTGGCTTATTGCATCAGGGTGAAGTTTTTCTGTTCTTTGAGTTGCTAGTAAAAGAGATAGTCCTGGTTGTCTTCCAACCCTAACCCATTCTAAAAGAACATTAAGCGCCATACTATCTCCGTCGCTTGGCATAAACATGTGTGCTTCATCAATCATCATCCATACTATTGGAAGTTCGGATTCACGTGTTAGTCCTTTCATTGTTCTTATTTCTTCTTCTTTTCTGTAAAGCATTCTTTCTTCGAATAATTTTTTTCCAAGCAAACCAACTACAATATCTCTTGTGCCTTCCATTCCTGCTGCTTGTCGATATGATGATACATCAATAACTGTGATTACTCCTGGTTTTGCAATTTCTTTTATTTTTGTTCCTTTTTTATCAAACAATCCCCAAGTTTTTGCACTTTGAAATCTTCCTGCAACTCCGTCTCTTATATTTTTTTCTGCTTCTTTGTCATTTCTTGCAGCACTTATTAATTCATCTAATCCAAAAAAGTTTCCCATTTTTTCTTGCACAGTTTCAACGCATCGAGTTAACAACACTCCTTCAGGATCTTTCCATGAGAGTTTAAACATTGACATCCATTCAGGTGCGCCAAGCTCTGATGGTTTTAAAGTAAATGAACCGTCAATAGGCAGTCCTTTTTTCTTGTAAAATTCATATGACCCTTGAGGTACCAGTACTCGTATTTCGCTTTCTTCCGGTGCAAGATCCCATTCTTCTAACATTTTTACATGTTCTTTATCTTTTACTTTTAATGTCCAAAATATTCCAACTGTGTCAATTACAATTACGCTTAATCTTTGTTTTATTTCAAAAGGTTGTCTTGCGAATTCTTCGATGATTACTGACATTGTGTATGAATTGTGTACAATAATATCATTTGCAACAAAATTATGATTGTCATCAACTGTAATATCATATACTTTACATTCTCCTATAATTTCTTTTTTTGAAACTATTTCATCCCAATAAATATCTGAATTTGCTATCATTTCAATTAGTTTATTGTTATCTGCTTTTGCTATTTGCAAAAGTTTTTGTCTAGAAGGCGCATATCTTTGACTTTCTCTTAAAGCTTTGGGGTGTGCATACCCTAAACTTCGGCCTAATTCTGCCCAATTTTCGGGTTTATAATATCCCCATATTTCTTTTGGTATAGTGTCCAAATTTGTGTTTCTTATTGTTTCTTTAAAATATTTTACTGCTTCTTTTTGTTTTTCTTCTTTTATTCCAAAAAATCCTATTTGTTCAATGAATTGGGTTACATTTTCACCGCTTATCACAAGTTCTTTACTTTCAAAATACTTTTGGTTGTATTTTGTTTTTTTATCTCTTATTTTTGAAATTATTCCAAACCTTAAAAGTAAGTGGTGTATCTGTTCTGCCATTTTTGGTGAAGCAGTACTATAAGATAATCTCCATCTATTGCTTTCAAAATATATGCTTCCATCACAACTAAACATTCTGTTCAAAAGTAAAGCTATTTTGTTTTTTGTTAAATTAAATATTTTTTTAGGAATTGTTTTTTCAGGTGCAAGAAAACCATAGGACTCATGTTTTAGTAAAAATTCTATTAGTGAATTTTTATTTTTAGGATTAATTCTTGTTTCTTTATTTCTTACAACTCTTAATCCGCATTTACTCATTTCTTTTACTTCGAGATTTTTATCAAAATTTTTTACTGATTGAATAAAATCTTCTCTTATTGCATTGTCTGTGTTTGTAAACCATGCTACTTTCCCTTTTGTATGGCCTTCAGTTAAAAGATAAGCAATTAATTTAATTTCAGATTCTTTCATAAATTCTTTTCCAAAAGAATCTATTATTCTTGGGGTAGCAATTCTTGTTCCTTCAATTAATTCTTCAGTAGGTTTCCACCCGTCAATCGTAAGCAAAGGGTGTTCAGGAGTAAGCTTTATTTTTTTTCCGCTTCTCATTGTAACTTCAATTATTTTGTTTACTGTTCTTGAATAAAATGCACTTTTTTCAGCAGGCTTTAATTTGTAATTATCATCTAAAGACATTACTTCGCGAACATCATATTCTAAATCTTTAATTTTTTTGAGAGTTCCATCTTTAAGTATAATTTCAGTATCGCCGTGTAGGCATTTTCCCCCGCCTCTCTTTCCGCATACCAAAACAACGTGTGGTTTTGTTACGTCCATCATTATTTTTCTTCCAAGCACTGGCCTTTCGCCTGAGCTCATTACTACTTTGCCTAAATAAGCCGTGCCTTTATCACCGTATTTTTCGACATCGCTAATTGATCTGCCGATTATTGCTTTTTTATCGTCGCCTATTCCGAGTGCCATGGTATGTATTCACAGTTGAAGTATTAAATAATTTGCGTTTTTTAAAAAAAAGGAAGGAGAACGCGATGCGCACTTCTGAGGTGGGGGTTTTAGAAAAAGCACCTCGCATTTCTCCTTGTTCCTGTTCTTAGCTTTTTGCCAAGTATAATACTTTTCTTCCTGATTGAATTTTTTTCAGGTATCCTTCTCTATATAGTTTGTTGAGTCGCTGGCATGCTGCATTAATTCCTTTATAATTCAGCATTGTCTGTATGTCTTTTGCGCTAGCTCCTCCTCTTTCCTCTGTTATTTTGAGGATTAGTTGGTCCTGTTCTGGCAGGACCTCAAACCTCTGTTGTTCTTGCCCGTGAAGGGCTATTGTATTGTGTATGGGTGTTTCAGGGGTAATTTCCTGTGTTTTCAGATTAAACATTATATTGTCATATTTGTCATTAATTGATTCAAGAAGTGAGTTTGTTTTCTCTCTTTCTTTGGTAAGTTTGAACATCAACATTGCAAGAACTTTAGGGTTTTCTGCTTGTTCCATGATTTCATTAAGTTCTATTTGTGCATCTATTGAATTAGGTGCAAGTTTTTCCAAAAGTTCTTTTTCTTTTGAAAGACTCTTGATAAAATCATGATTGTTCATGTACTATCATGATAGTTTCATGATATATAAATAGCTTTCGGAAAACCCTTTAAAAACCCCGAATTCAATGAGTATTCGCTGTTTTGGTTTTCCGTGAATAACAATATGTATTTGAGATTTATTAATGTTTGTGTGATATTGAGGTTACAATTGATTTTAGGTATGAAAATATTCATTATTCAATTGAAAAAAATTACGCTTAATTGTTTTTAAAAAAATAAATTAATGATTTGGGGTTGCAGTCAAATCATTTTACTTTTTTAGCCCAATTTCGATTGCTGAAACTTTAAGTTGGTTTCCGCCTTCTGCTTCTAGTTCTTCAGTGTATATTTTGATGTCTTTTGTTTTGATTTCTTTTGCAAATTTGTTTTTCACTATTTCTGCAACATCTACTGCTCTTGATATTGCTTTGCCTCTTGCTTTAAGAGTTACTTCAGTATTTCCTCTATTCAATTGCATTACTACTGCCATTACGTATGCCATTGTTCCTTTTTTTCCGACATATACTGTATTGTCTTCCATGAAATCCCCCCAGACTCTTGATTTTTTTGTGTAAATATATATGTCTAAGTGTTTTAAAATGTAGGAGAATTAGAAAAAATTAAAAAAATAAAGAAAAAGTGAAAAAAAGAAGGTGCTGGATTACTTTAAGTAATCCAGTGTTGATTCAAATACTCCTCTAGTTTTACCAGGGTTGTAGTTGAAGTATATGCTTTTTCCTACTATAAGGTTTTTTTCGACAATTGCTGGGTATGATTTTTTGTCGATTCCTTCGCTTTGTAGGTAAGCAAGTTCTTTACCATTAACAGATATATCGAATGCTTCGAATGTTGCATTCAAATGAGGGTCTGCTGGGAAGATTTCAATTCCTTCCATGATTTCATGGTCTTCATCTTCTCTGTAGAGTTTTCCTCTTACTAGGATTCTGTTTGTACATGTAGGTTGATTATTGATTATTCTGTCACATTCTACAGGTACTACGTCTCCGAAAGTATTTTTCCAACCAATAACATCGTATGTATCTGGTCTTCTGATTCCTGAATCTTTTACTAAAATGAACCTTCCTCCGCTTTTAACAAAGCTTTGGATTGCTTCTCCGAGTTTTTTAGAAACTTCTTTGTTTGCTTCTTCACTCTGGTCAAGCATTACAATTTTGTATTGTGAAAGTTGCTCTTTTGGATTTCTTTCAAGTGTTTGTGTGGTTTTCAAATCATAATCAATAATATCCCTATTGTCATTGAGTATGTCGATTACTTCTTGGCTTGTTGCGCCAACTATGAGCATTTTTGTTTTTCCTTCTCCTGCTTGAAAAACATCTACTACTGTTCCTAGTATAGGGGTATTTGCGTCAACCACATCAAACCTTATTGCTAGGAAAAGTCCTATTATTATTATTAAAACTAATGGCACTAGGCCTTCCATATGTGCTCCAATTCTTGATACTGGAGTTCCATAATCTTCTGCTGGTGCACCACCAACATCTCCACTTTCAGGGTACATTCTTTTTTTCACCTTCTTCGATTAATCTGTTAATATATCTGTATTATTTATTGTTTTAACCCTTTAAATATATTTCTGCGGGTAATTTGAGATAAATAAGTCATTTTTATATTTAAACCTTTCTTACTGAATATTCTTTATAAGGTGATATAATGAAATTCAATAAATCTTCATCAGACACATCAGGCCCTAGTTCAGCTATTGGAATAATGCGTTTTTTCGATACTGATTCAGGCGGTCCAAAAATTAGCCCTGAGTTTGTTGTTGCAGTTTCTGTAGTTTTTACTGCAATAATTGTTGTGCTTCAACTAATGGGTTGAATGCACTTTTACTAATTTTATCTTAATTTTAAAAATTTAGGTTAATTTTTATACTACTTAGAATACTATTTTTTTTCATGAAATATTTGGTAATTATTTTTTCATTATTTTTATTGCTTTCAGGGTGTATTTTTTCTGCTGAAACTCCTGTTGCAAAAGTTCCTGATAAATATTTTTGTGAGCAGGATTCAGATTGTATTATTGCAATTTTGGGTTGCTGTCCTTGCAGTTCTGGCGGTCAATCAGAAGCAGTGAATGTAAAATGGCTTAAAGAATATGATAAAACAAAAGAGCCTTGCGGAATCGATCTTGTTTGTACTCAAAGTTATCATTGTTTTCCTGCTGAAGCAGTTTGTAATTTAGGGAAATGTGAACTAAACCCAATTATGGGTCTTGAACCTTGAATTTTTGGTTAATGTCTTATTTTTTTGGTTAAGGGCTTATTTTTTATTCTTAAGAGTATAATTATTGTTTTATGACAGAATCAAAAATTATTTTGGATGTTAAAAAAAATCTTCTTACTGATTTGCCTCTTTTTTTAGATGCTGGTGCAAAAGAAAGATTCATAATTCAAAAGCGTATTGAAGCGTATTGTACTGATTGTCTTGATGAACTTGAGGGTCAAGTTGAACATTCAGATGATTTTGCTGAATTTATAAATATTCTTTATGGTTGTCAACAATTAGATGATTTTGGCGAACAATGGGCACCAACTAAAAAGAAAATTACTGGCTGGATTGATTTTTTAAAAAAATTTAGGGTTTAATTTTTTAGTTGTATAAAAAATTCTCTTTCAAGTATTTTTTCCATTTCTCCGTTTCCTGAAATAATTTTTGTGTTTGTAGATTTTTCAATTTCTTCTTTGTATTTTTTCAAAAATTCTTTGTCTGAGCAATCCATTTTAATTTCGACTATTTCATGCGGGTTCATTTTTGCTTGTTTTCTTGCGTCTTGTATTCTTCTTCTTAATTCCATTAATTCCCATTCTTCTTTTAATTCAGAATTTGCATCAATGTTCAAAAAGATTTTTCCTTTTGCTGTTTCTTTTGAAGCATAATTTCCTTTAGGTTCTTTAGTAAGTTCTTCAAACTTTTTCACATTTGCAGAACCAGCAATTATTTCTTTTGTATTTTCAAATTCTTTTCCGCTTTCGCTTACAAATATTAGTTCATTAAGTGGCCATCTTAATCTAAGTTTTTCAGTTTCTCTTAAAGATAAAGTTTCTTGCAATAGTTCTTTTGCGTTTTGCATTTCTTCTTCTAGTTTTTCATTAATTAATTTTTCATCTGCTTTTGGAAGTTGCTCTAAGTGAATTGATTCAAGCATTTCTTTTTTGTGTGAATGTTGGTAGAAATATTCTGTTATATGTGGTGTAATAGGTGCGAGTAATTTCAGCATGCTTGAAAACACGTGACTAAATACTACG
>CAYMWD010000008.1:0-14167 GCA_964394025.1 uncultured archaeon
AAACGAATCTTTATATTAGAGAAAAATAATGTAATTAACATGGTAAAAACAATTGTGTTCCCGATGCCTAATTCACTTAATTTAGGCAAAAGTATTGCTAAAAAATCAGATGCTAAATTAGGCAAAATCAAGGTAGAGGAGTTTCCAGACGGGGAATTATACATAAAATTTGAGGAACCTGTTAAAGACAAAAGAATTGTCCTTGTACAGAGTTTAACCCCTGACCCTAATGAATCTTTAATGGAATTAATTTTTGCAGGAAGAACTGCTAAAGAGTTGGGTGCATCTTATGTTATTTTTGTTTGCCCTTATCTTGCTTATATGAGGCAGGATAAAAGATTTCATGCGGGAGAATGTGTTTCTAATCAGCACATGGCTTGGTTGATTAATTCAAGTGCGGATAAAATAATCACTATTGACCCGCATCTTCATAGGGTGCACCATTTATCTGATTTGTTTCATATTGCAAGACAAAAACTTACTGCAAATAAAGATATTGCAGAATTTTTGAAAAAACGATTCAAGGAAAAAGATACTCTTATTGTCGGGCCTGATATTGAAAGTTCACAATGGGCAAAAAAAATAGCACATTCAATTGGTTTTGAAAGTGCAATCTTTTTGAAGGATAGGTTCAGTTCAAGAAACGTTAAAATTAATATTACAAAAGAATTAGACTGGAAAGGAAAAAATGTAATTATAATTGATGACATAATAAGCTCAGGACATACAATGATTGAGGCCATTAAAGAAATCAAAAAAAGAAAACCAAAAGCAGTTCATTGTGTTTGTGTACACGGGATTTTTGCTGAAGGCGCTTATGAAAAAATGAAAAAAGCAGGCGCAAAAAGCATTATTTCCTGCAATACAATTACTCACAAAAGCAATGGAATTGACATGGCAAAAACAATTGCAGATGAACTTTAAAATAACAGATTATAAGTAATTAATATAACAAACAAATATTGAGGAGATGATATTATGAGTGATGGATGTTGTTGCTGTGATTGCGGCAAAGAAAAAATACACGTGTGCTGTGATAAGGAAATGAAATGTACTCCTGAAAAGTGCGTATGCGAAGTATGTGGAAATGCGTGCGATCCAAAAGATTGTGACTGTGAAGTACACAAAAAAGACGAAGATACTTCAATGGATGAGCAAGGAAATGGGGAGTAAAATCTCCAAATTATTCATTTTTCTAAAAAAATATTTACCCCAGCAATAAGGTTTTTTCCTTCGTGGGTTTTAACAGACGCTTCAAAACCTTTAATTGAAAAATTATTTAACTTGCCTTTTGAAACCATTTTACTTAAGGTCTTTACTTCTTTTGCACTTATTTCTGCAATCCCTTCTTTACCCATATACAAATCCATTGTTCTAAATGAAAGGAATGCTTTGCCTCCTTCTGCAAGAGAATCATGAATTTTTTCAACCATTTTTTCAGGTTCGCCAATTTCATGCAAAGCTCTAAAAGAAAAAATAAAATCAACATCTTTTGGGAATTCTGCTTCTAATGCATCTCCCAAAATCATTTCATCGGGTTTATTGGTTGGGACAAGAAGATCAACACCAATAGTATGAATTGCTTCATCAAATTTATTTTTTAAATCAATCAAAAAACCTGCATCTCCGCACCCGAGGTCCATTATTTTTACAAAAACTTTGTCTTTTACCTTTTCAGAAATCATTTCATCAATTGTTTTATCAAAACCCATGTTTTTGAAAAATGATTCATATTGTTCAATTGAATTTTCTATTTCAACAACTCCAAGAGAGTACTTTTCAAGGTATTTTTTTACAATATCATTTCTCATTCCAAAAACCTCTTTCTATAATTTTTCAACACAACTGAATCAATTTCTTTTAGCATTGGTTTAAATTTCTTTTTTCTTTCTTCAAGTTCTTTTTTTTCAACAATAAGATTAATTTCTTTTTTTTCAAGGTCAATTACAATTTTATCCTCGTTTTTTACAACTCCAATCAGACCTCCAAGAGCAGCTTCTGGGGCAACATGCCCTATAGAAAGACCTTTTGTAGCACCTGAAAAACGGCCATCAGTAATTAGAGCTACATCTTTATCAAGACCAAGAGCTGAGATGGAAGCAGTAGGATAAAGCATTTCTCTCATTCCTGGCCCGCCTACCTTCCCTTCATTTCTAATTACAATTACATCGCCTTTCTGAACCTTTTCAGAATCAATATATTCAGTTGCATCTTCTTCACATTCAAATACGCGTGCTTTTCCTTTGAATATTTTTGGAAAATCAACAGGCAATCCCGCGGTTTTAATTACACTTCCTTCTTCGCAAAGGTTTCCGAAAAGAATAGAAATTCCGCCATCTTTTGAATATGGTTTTTCAAATGGAAAAATTATTTCATTATTTTTATTTTCGGCACTTTCAATACGTTCAAACAGAGAACCATCAACGCATTTCATATTCTTAATGAGATTTCCTTTCTGTAATTCTTTTAGAACTGCACTTACCCCACCTGCTTCATCTAAATCAGAAATAAAATATGAAGAACTTGGATCTAATTTAACAAGATTGGGTGTGGTTTCACTTATTTCATTAATCAATTTAAGACTGAAATCAAAACCAGCTTCTTTTGCAATATCAGGAAGATGAAGCATAGTATTTGTTGAAGCACCAATCGCCATATCTAATCTAAAAGCATTTTCAAAAGCTTCTCTAGTCAAAATATCCTTTAAGTGAATTCCGTTCTCAACTAACTCCAAAATCTTTTTTCCTGATTCATAAGCAAGTTTTTTCTTTTTAGGGTCAAGTGCAAGGCAAGTTCCGCAACCATTCAAACTAAGACCAAGTGCTTCAGTAATGCACGCCATTGAATTTGCAGTATACAAACCGGCACATGAACCTGCACCAGGGCAAGTTGCACAAATCAATTCTTCATAATCAGTTTTATTCAATAATCCTTTTTCTAATTTTGCACGTGCTTCAAAAGCAGCTTTTACGCCAACTCTTTGTCCTTTATAATTTCCGGGTTTCATTGCACCCGCAGTAACAAAAATACTCGGTAAATTCAAGCGGCTGGCTGCAATAAGCATTCCAGGAAGGTTTTTATCACAAGCTCCAATGAAAACTATTCCATCAAAAACTCCATGACTTCTAATCATTATTTCTATTGAATCTGCAATTAAGTCACGCGATGGAAGAGAAAACTTCATTCCATCATGTCCCATTGCAATACCGTCACAAACACCAATAGTATCAAATTCAAAAGGAACTGCACCTGCTTCTATTATTCCTTTTTTTACTTCCACTCCTAACTCGCGCAAATGTATATGCCCAGGCACAATATCATTGTACGCATTTACAACTGCAATAAATTTCTTTTTGAAATCGTCTTTTTTGAGACCACCAGCATAAAGTAACGCACGTGCTGCAGGAAGCTCTCTTACTTGATTTGTATCCATGAAATATTATGGGGCAGTTAGGTTTTTAGAGGTTGCAGGCGTTAAATAAGTGGTTTTCCAGTCATTTCTTTTGGCTGTTTTAAACCAGCTATTTTCAACAAAGTAGGCGCTAAATCCGAAAGACCGCCATTTTTTAATTTTGCTTTTTTTAACTCAGAATTATTAGAAACAAGAATAAAATTTACTGGGTTTGAGGAATGAGCTGGTTTTGGGGAACCGTTTTTATAAAATTTTTCTTCAGCAGAGCCATGGTCTGCAGTGATAATTATAGTATAATTTTTTGCAAGTGCAGCCATTACTACTTTTTGCGTGCAAAAATCAACAGTTTCAACAGCTTTTATGATTGCGGGAATTACTGCTGAATGGCCTACAACATCACAGTTTGCAAAATTAATTAAAATAAAATCATATTTTTCCTTATTGATTTGTTTTACTGCTTCTTCAGCAATTTCAGGCGCAGACATTTCGGGCTTTTTTGAAAAAACATCAACATCGGCAGTAGGAAGAATACTTCTTTCTTCGCCCTTTACTGGCAAAGGTTTTTGTGAATTAAAAAAATAAGTTACGTGTGCACTTTTTTCTTTTTCAGCAATACGCATTTGCTTGTAATTATTTTTTGAAAGAACATCAGCTAAATTATTTTTAATTTCACTAAATCTAAAGGCCACTTTACTCTTTATTTCTTCTTCATAATCAGTCATAGTGACATAATGAATTTTTGGCCAAACTTTTCTTTCAAATTTATCAAAATTTTTATCCACAAGCGCATGGCTTAATTGTTTAGGTCTGTCAATTCTAAAATTATAAAATAAAACAGAATCTTTTTCACCAATCACCACGGGACCAGGCTCATTTTTTGGAACTATTGCTGTTGGCTGAACATAATAATCAGTTAAATCTCCTCTTTTGTACGCCATCTTTAATCCTTTTAACGCGGTGTCAGCTCTGAATCCTTCGCCGAGCATTAAAAGATTGTAAGCTTTTTCAGTTCTAACCCAATATTTAGCACGGTCCATTGCATAATAACGTCCGCATATTGATGCAATTCTGCCAACTCCGGTTTCTTTGAGTTTTTTTTCTACACTAGCAATATATTTAGGTGCTGATTTTTCAGGTACGTCTCTTCCATCTAAAAAGCAATGAACAAAAACTCTTTTGAATTTCTTTTTTTTACACAAATCAAGTAAAGCAAACAAATGAGTTGTAGTTGCATGAACTCCTTCATCAGAACAAAGACCCATTAAATGCAAAGCAGTTTTATTTTTTTTACAATTTTCAATCGCGCCAAGAAATGCTTTGTTTTTGAAAAAAGAACCGTCTTTTATTGAACGATTAATTAATTCAAATGACTGCCAAACTATTCGCCCTGCACCCATATGCAAATGCCCAACTTCAGAGTTTCCTTGGTAACCTTTTGGAAGACCAACTGCATTTCCAGAAGCATTCAAAATTGAATGAGGATATTCTTTAATCCAAGAATCAAAATTAGGCGTTTTTGCCTGTGAAATGCAGTTGCCTTTTCCGGCAGGAGCAATGCCCCAACCATCCATTACAACCCAAACAAAACGCTTATTTTCTTTAACCATGCGATAACACCAATGCAAGTAAAGAATATATTTGTTGCTCTTGAATGGAGCTGAATATAGAATAATATCTAATTAGTTAATTTTTTATCTTTTGAGATTTTTTCTAAGATTTTAGAAATTATATAAACAATTACACCCCCTATAACTACTAAAACAAAATTTGCCGCCATATTTATTGTAGTTTCATAACCAAAGGCAAAATAAATGCCTAAAAGTGTGCCTAAAACGATTAAAAGCGAAATGCATAAAATATACCACAACCAATATTTGCTAATAGTTTCTTTTACAAAAACAACTGTTTTCTTCAAATAGAATATTATCAAATACCCGAAAATATAACTATATAAAAGATAACCGACCGAGAAAAAACCTATTGCTATTGTTTCTCCAAATGGATTAATTTGAGATGCGATAAACGAAAATAAAAATGAAAAACTGCCGCTAAAAAAAACAGTAAATAGCTTGAATAAATCAGCAGTGTTAGTTTCTGGATTGTTCATTTTGACACCAACTGATATAAGTAGATTAATCCTCCAAGCATAAATGCTACTAGGAAAATGTTGCCGTAGGAAAAATTTAGTGCGTCTATTATTGCTTTAAGTAAAAGTAATCCCAGAATAAAACTTATTGTTTCATTAAATACTTTTTTAAAAGACATGATATACTTAAGATAGATAAAATTTAAGAGAGCTAATGTTTCAACAAAATTCTAAAAGCGTCTACCTTCAACGTGTTCTTAGAATATATTTGTTGCTCTTGAAGGGAGGCAGGAATAGAAGGAGATTGAAAGATTATTTTTCGGCTATAGTAAATCCTTTATGTTCTCTAATATGATAGCCCTTTTTTTCCGCAAATTCAATAAAAATCCTTTTTCTTATTTCTGCGGAGCGCATAGCTGCTTCATATTTTCCTGATTGCATTAAAGCAACAGGAATGTGTCTTGCTTCTGCATCTTCAAATACCTCATTCAAAACCCTTATTCTCCAGCCGTTATATTTTGTTGCAAGTGAACGTGTTAGTTCTTTGGGTTTTCCTTGAATAAAACTGCCTTGAATATCCTCCAGAATAAGATGCTCTTTATCATCTAGTTTTCGAATCATTGTTGCAGCAGTTCCTACGCTCCCCGGAAATACTCTTGCAAAACTCCCGTGTTTGGAATTTTCTGCGGCGCGTGCAAAAATATCGAAATGCTCAGGTTTCGGATAATAAGCTAAATGAGAAAATTCGCCAACAGTATATTCAGCGATTATTCCTTTTGGTTTACCTACGCCATCAACAATTTTTTTGCGTCTCCTTAATACAAAATCGAATCCAAAAGGATGAGATAAAGTTATTTGTTTTTTATTTTCCCATAATCTTCTTGCATTTTCCGCGTTTTTTCTTGATGTTGTTTTTGACACCATTAAAAAATTACTTTTTTTGTTAATAAAAAGTTTTCTTTCCGCCACTTTTCTAAAAGCACATCCTTTCAACATGTTCGGGGGAAATACTTGTTCGCCTTGGAGTAATACTATTTTTAACAATTTACTCGCCAAAATTAGCATGCTTGACGAGAAAACAAAAAAAACCATAATGCAGATTCAGAAAGCTGAAATTACTGAATACCATATTTATGCACGAATGGCAAAACAGATTAAGGGCAAAAAAAACAAACAGGTTCTTGAGGTTCTGAGCAAAGAGGAAAAAGGACATTATGATTTTTGGAAAAAAATTACAAATGAAGAAGTTCGAGCTGACATGATTAAAGTTTGGTTTTATACTTTTGTTTCAAAATTTATGGGAATAACATTCGGCCTGAAGCTGATGGAGAATGGAGAGGAAATTGCACAGGAAACTTATGATGAGTTAGCAAAAATTATCCCTGAAGCAAAAAAAATAGAATCAGATGAGAACAGACATGAAAGAGAATTATTGAAAATGATTGATGAAGAGCATTTGAAATATGTTGGTTCGATTGTACTTGGACTTAATGATGCACTTGTTGAATTAACTGGTGCACTTGCGGGATTGACTCTTGCATTGCAGAACGCAAAACTCATTGCAGTCGCAGGGCTTGTGACAGGAGTTGCGGCGTCACTTTCAATGGCAGTATCAGAGTATCTTTCAATAAAATCAGAACATGATAATACAAGAAATCCTTTACGTGCTTCAGTATATACTGGAATTGCGTATATTTTTACGGTAATTCTTTTAATTGCACCTTATTTGCTAATCAGAGATCTTTATATTTCACTTGCAATTGCACTTTTCAATGCAATTGTTGTGATTGCTGTTTTCACTTTTTATGTTTCTGTTGCACAGGAAACAGGTTTCAGAAAAAGATTTTTGGAAATGGCTGGTTTGAGTATGAGTGTTGCTTTAATTTCATTTGGAATTGGTTTTTTATTGAGAATTGTGTTCAATATTGAAGTTTAAACGTGGAAAGAGCAAGGTTTTTAATAACTCAGCACATATATTCTGAAGGGTCATTTGAATACAAAAATTAAACAAAAATCCAAAACTGATTTTCTTACTGATGTCGTTTCCATTTCTGATTTTTCAAGGAAACAAATTGAACAAGTTCTAGAACAAGCTGAAAAGCTTGAAAAAATGCCAAGAGATAAAAAGGCAAAAATCTTACAAAACAGGGTTGTTGCTTCACTTTTCTTCGAACCATCAACAAGAACAAGACTTAGCCATGAAACCGCAATTCAAAATTTAGGTGGAAGAGTAATTGGCTTTGCTGATCCGAATGTTAGTAGTTTCAAAAAAGGAGAAACTTTAACAGACACAATAAAAATGATTGAACGTTATGCAGACATAATTATAATGAGGCATTTCATAGAAGGAGCTGCAAAAAGAGCAGCAGAAATTTCAACAAAACCAATCATTAACGCAGGGGATGGTGCAAACCAACACCCTACACAAACACTGCTTGACCTTTATACAATAAAAAAAGAATTTGGCAAAATTGACGGAATCAAAATTGCAATGGTCGGAGATCTTAAATATGGACGAACAGTTCACAGTTTGATGTATGCACTTGCAAATTTCAACAATGTAGAAGTATTCCTTATTGCTCCAGAAGCATTGAAAATGCCAAAGCACATAATAGAGGATACTGAAAAAAAATTGAAAATACATGAAAGCCCTGACCTTGAAAAATGTTTAAAAGATATAGATATTCTTTACTCGACAAGAATTCAAAAAGAAAGGTTTCCTGATGAAGTGGAATATGAGAAAGTAAAAAATGCTTATATTATAACAAAAAAAATTGTTGATATGGCTAACAAAAAAATGAAAATAATGCACCCACTTCCAAGAATAAATGAAATAACAACAGCAGTTGATGAAACAGGTGCCGCACTATACTTTGAACAGGCTGCAAACGGAGTACCTATAAGAGAAGCACTTTTATCAATGCTAATAAATGTAAAGAAGGTATCAAAATGACTAAGGAAATAAGAATTGCACCAATAACAAACGGAACAGTAATAGACCACCTAAATCCTGGTTCAGCTTATACTATCATAGGCGTATTGAAACTCAGAGAATACACTATGACTGCAGGGATGAACTTGGATAGCAAAAAAATGGGAAAAAAAGATATTCTTTTTATTGATGGAAAAGAACTGAGTGAAAAAGAATTGAACAAAGTTGCATTAATAGGAAGAGGCGCTACATTAAATATAATTAAAGATGCAGAAATAAAGAAAAAGTTTGAACTCAAATACCCTGATAAAGCTGAAGGGATAATCAAATGTATAAATCCTAAGTGCATTACAAATTCTGAAAGTTTTCCAACAAAATTTTCAATAAAAACAAATCCTCTTGAAGCAACTTGCAATTACTGCGAAACAACAATGAATGAAGAAGAAATTGTAACATCAGTAAAGAAGTGAGCTTATGCTAAAGACAAAATTCTGCACAATGGAAATGAAAAACCCAACACGACTTTGTGCAGGAATTCTTGGAGTTAATTCAGCACAACTCATTAGAGTCGCAAAAGCTGGAGCAGGTGCAGTAACAATGAAAAGCATTGGTCCAAGAGAAAGGCAAGGTAATCCAAATCCATCAGTGATTGAATGGGAACACGGGTTGCTTAATGCGGTTGGTCTTCCAACCCCAGGGTATAAAAATACTGATTCTGAATTTGAAGAACTAAAAGAATTAAAAAAAATAGGAGTTCCTCTTATTGCAAGCATATATGGTTCAAAACAAAATGAATTTACAGAAGTTGCAGAATATATTGCGCAAAAAAAACCAGATGCAATAGAACTTGATATTTCCTGCCCTAACACTGAGTGGGGCGGAACACAGTTTGCTTCTAATCCAGATGTTTCAAGAAAAATTGTTTCACAAGTAAAAGAGGTTACAGGAAAAATACCAATAATAGCAAAACTTACTCCTGCTTGTAATAATCCAATAGAAATAGGAAAAGCATGTGAAGATGCAGGAGCAGATGCAATATGTGCTGCAAACACAATGCCCGGAATGCTGATTGATATTGACGCAAGAAAACCAATTTTGGCATTCAAAAAAGGCGGAATGAGCGGACCTGCACTAAAGCCAATTAATCTCAAAATCACTTATGACCTTTATGAAAATATTGAAATTCCAATAATAGGCGAAGGTGGAATAACAAATGCAAAAGATGCAATTGAATACATCATGGCAGGAGCAACAGTAATAGGAATAGGAAGTGCAGTGTGGAAACATGGTGTTGAAGTATTTACCAAAGTGCCTAACTGTATGGAAAACTGGATGAAAAAAAACGAGTATTCAAAATTAGAGCAAATTAGAGGGGTTTGCCATGAGTGAACATGAATGTAAATGCTCATTGAATGATTGGCCATCGGATACAAAAATGAGAATGGTTGAAATAGAAAATGTTCGCGAAGAATTTTTAGGAAATAAAACTTTTTATATGAATGAAGAACTTGAATTTGAACCAGGGCAATTTGCAATGGTTTGGTTGCCTGGGGTTGATGAAAAACCAATTGCAATTATACCCAATGGAAAAAAATACTCATTGAATATTGAAGCAAAAGGAAACGCAACAAAAGAAATGATGAAACTTAAAAAAGGAGATAAATTAGGAATAAGAGGACCTTATGGAAAAGGATTTACAATTAAAGAAGTAAAAAAAGCATGCATAATTGCAGGCGGAGTAGGAATTGCATCTATAGTAAAACTTGCAGAAAAACTTAATGAAAATAAAGCAAAAGTAAAAATAATTCTTGGTGGCAGAAATAAAGAAAGAATTTTGTTTGAAAAAGAACTAAAAAAACACGGAGAAGTATACATAACTACTGATGATGGTTCTTATAGTGAAAAAGGTTTTAATGTACAGGTTCTTGAAAGATTTTTGAAAAAAGAAAAATTTGATTTGGTTTATGCTTGCGGGCCTGAAATAATGAGTGTTAGTGCATTGGAACTTGCAAAAAAATACAAAGTTCAATTTGAAGCTTCATTAGAAAGATATATGAAATGCGGAATAGGTGTTTGTGGGCAGTGTGTAATTGATGGTTGGTTTGTGTGTAAAGACGGACCAGTATTCAACAAAAAACAACTAAGTAAAATGCAGGAATTTGGAAAAATAGCTTATATTAAATCAGGCAAAAGAGTTTTGCTTAAAGAATATTACGAGTGGAGACAAGAATGAAACTTGCACTTAATAACGGAAAAGTATTCATTAAAGGTAAATTAGAAAAAACAAACATACTAATCGAAAATAATAGTATAATTGATATTTCAAAAAATGCATTCAAAGCAGAACATGAAATGGATTGTAAAAATAAATTAATTTTGCCTGGTGCTATTGATTGTCATGTTCATTTTAGAACTCCCGGAGCAGAGTATAAAGAAGATTTTTTTTCTGGTTCGCTTGCGGCAATTCATGGCGGAGTTACAACTGTAATGGATATGCCTAATACACTCCCTAGAACTGCAACAAAACTTGCTTTTGATAAAAAAAAGGAACTAGCAAAAGAATCTTTTGTTAATATTGATTTTTTCATGGCAGTTTCTCCGACCAATCACAAAGAAATTGAAAAAACAAAACCACGCGCACTAAAACTTTATTTTGGTTCTACTACTGGAAGCACTGCAATGAATGAACCTAAAGAAGTTGAAAAAATTTTCAAACTTGCTAAAAAACTTAAAATTCCAGTAACAATTCATGCAGAAGACGAAGAAATAATAGAAGAAAATTCTGAAAAATATAGAATGGAAAAAAATCCTAATACTCATGTAAAAGTTAGAAGTGAAATAGCAGAAACAAAAGCAATAGAAGAGGTTCTTGAAATTCAGAAAAAAATAGGAAATAAAATTCACATCGCGCACGTGTCTACAAAAAAAAGCCTTGAACTTATTGCAAAAGCAAAAAAAAGAAAAAACGGTAAAGAAATTACTTGTGAAACCACTCCTAATTATCTTTTCCTTGATTCTTCAGATTATAAAAATTTAAAAAATCTTATGAAATGTAACCCTTCAATTAAAGGACCAAAAGACAAAGAAGCTCTTATGAAAGGGCTCATAAATAGAACAATTGATATTGTTGCAACAGACCACGCACCTCATTCTTTTGAAGAGAAAAAAAAAGAATACTGGGATGCACCATCGGGAATTCCTGGAGTTGAAACAATGGTTCCTTTGCTTCTTGATGCAGTGAATAGAAAAGAAATTACTCTTAAAACTTTTGTTGAAGCTGTTTCAGAGAAGCCGGCTGAAATTTATTCTTGGACTAAAAAGGGTAAAATTGAAAAAGGATTTGATGCTGATTTGATTATAGTTGATATGGAAAAGGAATATAGAATACTTAATGAAAAATTATTCACTAAAGCAAGATATTCTCCTTTTAACAAGAAGAAATTAAAAGGTTTTATAGAACAAACAATAATAGGGGGACAAATTTATGGATGAAAGAGAAGCACTTGCACTTAAATTACAAGAAATTGGAGTAATAAAATTTGGCACATTTACACTTAAATCAGGATTAAAGAGCCCAATCTACATTGACCTTAGAAGGTTAGTTTCATTTCCAGATGTACTCAAAATGATTGGA
Source organism: uncultured archaeon (assembly GCA_964394025.1). Taxonomy (GTDB): domain Archaea; phylum Iainarchaeota; class Iainarchaeia; order Iainarchaeales; family Iainarchaeaceae; genus PCWY01. The sequence goes on from CAYMWD010000008.1 coordinate 12,065, forward strand.
AAACAACTTGCATTAAAGACAGATGTTGAAAAACTTGAATTTAATCTTATTGCAGGAATTCCTTTTGCTGCAATTGCAATCGCAACAGCAGTTTCTCTTGAAAGAAATTGGAAAATGGTTTTTCCAAGAAAAGAAGTGAAAGATTATGGTACAAAAGCTTCAGTAGAAGGAGTTTATGAAAAAGGTCAAAAAGTACTTGTGATTGATGACCTTATTACAAACGGCGGGAGTAAATTCGAGGCAATTGCACCACTTGAAAAAGAAGGACTTAAAGTAAAAGATATTCTTGTTTTGGTTGATAGAGAACAAGGTGGAAAAGATGAATTATTAAAAGAAGGATATCATTTACACTCAGTATTTAAAGTAACAGAACTTCTTGAAATTCTTAAAAAACACGAAAAAATTGATGAACTTCTTTATGAAGAAGCAAAAGAATATTTTAAAAATCCTGAAAAATGGCAAGAGGGAAAAAAATGAATTCAATTCCAATTAACAAAAGTATAATCATTGCATGCGATTTTGATTCAATCGAAACTTTTGAAAAAATTGTTAAAGAAACAAAAGATTGTGAAAAACTCGGGGGTTACAAATTAGGATTTGAACTTGGACTTAAATATGGATTGCCAAAATTAGTTGAACTTTGTCGAAAATATACTAATAAAACAATTATTTATGATCACCAAAAATCAGGTACAGATGTTCCTTTTACTGGTGAAAAATTTGCAAAAGTTTGCAAGGAAGCTGGAATTGATATTGTAATTCATTTTCCTCAAGCAGGTCCAGAAACTGAAAGAGCATGGATTAAGGCTTCTCTTGAAGCAGGGTTAGGCGTAATTATTGGCGGAGAAATGACACACCCAAGTTATTTGAAACAAGATGGTGGCTTTCTTTGTGATGACGCACCTTTGAGGATGTATGAAATTGCAATTGAAGAAGGAGTAACTGAATTTGTTGTACCGGGAAATAAACCTGAGAAAATTAAAAAGTACAAAGAATTTTTTGATTCAAAAGGAATAGATTCTGTACTTTACTCGCCTGGATTAGTTTCACAGGGCGGAGAAATATCTGCTTCAGGAGAAGCAGCAGGCAAGAAGTGGCATGCAATTGTTGGAAGAGCAGTATACCAAGCAGAAGATGTTAAAAAAGCAGTTGAAGAATTGTCGGCTAAACTTTAAAAAGCAATAAAGCTTATTGTATACATGGTAAAAAAAAATTCTACAAGTTACTCCCAAAAACTTAAAGTAAAATCTATTGACATTGTTGCTGGAAAACTTATTGCAATACTTAATGAAATTGATGCAAAAGAACTTGGATTATTTCCATTAGATAGAGCAAAAATAACAAACCCAAAAAATGGAAAATCTGTAAATGTTGTTGTTGATGTTACTGATTCTTTAGCAGGTGAAGATGAAATTGGATTGTTTAAAGATGTTTACAAAATAATTGGCGCAAAAGAAGGAACTCATGTAGAAGTGAGACCATCACGAAAACCAAGAAGTATAGAATTTATTAAAAGAAAAATGCAAAACCACAAACTCAAAGAAGAAGAACTAAAAGAAATTGTGGAAGATATTGCTTCAAATAGATTAAGTGAAATAGAAACAACTGCATTTGTTTCTGCAGTTTACATTAATGGTTTTGATTTAGAAGAAACAGTATTCATGACAAAAGCACTTATCAATAATGGTAAAAAACTTGAAATCCCAAACACAACTTGTGTTGATAAACATTCAGTAGGCGGAACAAATGGAAGAGCAACAATGATTATTGTTCCTATAATTGCAGCCGCAGGATATGCAATGCCAAAAACTTCTTCAAGAGCAATTACTTCCGCAGCAGGAACAGCAGATGCAATGGAAGTTCTTTGCAATGTTTCACTTTCACTTGAACAAATAAAAAAAACAGTTCAAAAAACAGGGGGCTGTATTGCATGGGGCGGAGCAGTAGAATTAGCACCAGCAGATGATAAAATAATCAAAATAGAACATCCTCTTTCACTTGACCCTGAAGGGCAAGTAATAGCAAGCGTAATGGCAAAAAAAACAAGCGTTGGTGCAAAATTTGTTGTAACAATAGATGCTGATGGACAGCACGATCCAAAAG
>CAYMWD010000009.1:0-12612 GCA_964394025.1 uncultured archaeon
GGAATTGATGAAATTTTGGAAGATAAACAGACTTTTGCCTTTAATAAAAAGAGATTTTGACGGAAAAAACATTTCGCGCGAAAAAATGGCAAGTGCAATTCAAAGACTTTCAGAAGAGCTTGCAGTAAAATATGTTTCGCATTGGCTTGAAAAAACAGGAGTTGAAAATGTTGTTTTATCTGGAGGACTTTTTGCTAATGTAAAAATAAACAAAATGATAATGGAAATTCCCTCCGTTAAAAGTGTTTTCGTGAGCCCTGGTATGAGTGATTCAGGGCTTGCAGTAGGAGCTGCTCTTTATGCATATGCTGAACAAGCAGGACTTAATCCATTTGAAATAAAGAATGTTTATTTTGGGCCAGGTTATACCGATTCTCAAATTGAAGAAGAACTTTCAAAAAATAGTGCTGTTGAATTTAATAAATCAAACAATATTGAAAAAGAAACTGCTGATCTTATAGTTGATGGTAAAATTGTTGCTCGTTTTGATGGTCGCCTTGAATATGGTCCACGAGCGCTTGGAAATAGATCAATTCTTTATGATCCTTCTGATCCTGCAATTAATAAATGGTTAAATGATCGTCTTAATAGGACCGAATTTATGCCTTTTGCTCCTGTTGCACTTGAAGAAAAAGCTGATGAACTTTATGAAAATTATGAAAAAGCAAAGTATTCTGCAAGATTTATGACTATCGCATTTGATACAACTGATTTTGCAAAAAAGAATGCAGCAGCAGTAACTCATGTTGATGGTACTGCAAGGCCACAGTTGGTAAAGAAAGAATATAATTCCTCATATTATTCAATTCTTGAAAATTTTTATAAAAAAACAGGGACTCCTTGTTTTGTTAACACAAGTTTCAATATGCATGAAGAACCAATAGTAAACAGCCCATATGATGCAGTAAGGTCTTTTTCAATGGGCAGATTAGATGTACTTTCAATTGGGAATTATATAGTTACTCTTAGGGACAATAAAAAGGTAAAAAAATGACTTCATTTTCATTGCCTGATTTTTTCAGGAATGCAGTTTTTTCATATAGTTATCGTTTCATTGCATTGATTGCAGGAATGGCTTATTTTTTTGTAGTAGCAAATAATCTTGGGCCTGAAAAATACGGTGTTTTAGCATTTCTTCTTGATTTTCTTGGAACAGCAACACTTCTTATAGGTTTCAATGCACTTTATGAAATTCTCACTGTTTTTATTCCAAAACACAGAAATGAAGAAACAGCAAAAAAACTTATTTCTATAGGTATATTTGCAGCTTTTGTGATTTCTGCTTTTATTTATTTATTCCCTGAATTTGTTCTTAGTATTGCAAACAGTGGCGATGTGGAACTTGTTAGAATAATTTCATGTGTTGTTTTGCTTAGTACAACTTCAGCTCTTTTTATTAACGTTTTTACAGGTACAAAAAATTTTGGAAAAATATTCAAAATGGGTGTATTTGAAAATATTTTAAATTTTGGTTTTGTGTGTGTTTTTTTATTTTATTTTAACGGTGGACTTGTTGAAGTTGTTTATGCAAAAATAATTTCTCTTGCAGGATCAACTCTTCTTGGAATTTATTTTTTTAAAGAAATAAATTTTGAAAAAGAAAAAACTAATTGGGTTTCAATAAAAAAATACGCTGGCTTTGCATTTCTTTCAGGAATTGCAAAAAAAACTTCGAGTCAGATTATTCTTATTTTAGTTGGTTTTTTTGTAGATCCTTTAAGAATGGGGTTTTATTATGCTTTACTAAAAATGGGGACTTATCTTATTGACATGCCTCTTAACGCCCTTAACCTTGTTCTTTTACCAACTGTAAGCGAAACAGATTCAAACCCAGAAAAACTCCAAAAAATGATTTCTTATGGAATAAAATTTTATGTTCTTTCGTCAATAATTTTTTCAGCAGGCCTTGTTATTGCGGGGCCAATAGTTTTACAGTTCTTTTTTCCAGCTTATATTCCTGCAATTCCACTTATTCCTCTTTTTGCAACTTATTTTGTTCTTACTTTTGATATTCCAGTTGGAACATTTTATCGTGCAATAAACAGAAACGAAGTTTTATTCAAATCAAATATATTTCAAATATTCACCACAATAATTTTTGGGTATTTTTTAGTTTCAAGTTTTGGAGTTGAAGGCGTGATTCTTACTATGGTTATTAATCGATTATTAATTTTGATTTATCAATATTTTGACATAAAAAAACAAGGGTATAAAATTGAATTTTGGCCAAGGTTTGCAGATATTATATTTTTTAAAAATTCGTTTGTTTCAGTTATAAGTAAAAAAAAGAGCTAAATTATTTTTTTTATTTTTCATTGCTGAAACCATTCCATCCAAATTTAAGAACTCTTTTTTTAAGAATTTTTAAATCTGCGTGAAAATCAACCTCACACCAATCCTCTTCTGAAATTTCAACTGGAATAAGATTAAAATTCCTTCTCACAAGTTCGTTAAAAACCTCTAACCAGAAAATGTCTCTTGCCTCTGGTTTTCTCACAATATCTAGGATAGTGTTTCTGCATGCATCAACAAATTTTTTTCCTTTAATTCGGATTATGCCTATTGATTCTCCATTAGTTTCACTTACGGGGATTTTTTTGTTTATAAAAATAATTTTATTATCTTTAATTTGTACTTTCATGTCGTCTTCAGTATAATCCTTAAGTTTGTCTATAGTAACATAAATTCCGTCTGGTTTGTCTTCCATTACTTTTTCAATAACACTTTCATGAAAAACATTGTCGCCATTTATTATCACAAAATCATTGTCCATTTCATGATGTGCGCTCCAAAGACTTATCAGATTGTTTGCACAATCATAAAAGGGATTATAGACGGTTTTTATTTTCATTTTGTTATTATGAGTTTTTATTTTAGTTTCAATTTGTTCTGAAAGATAACCTACTACAATTGCAACTTCTGAAATTTTACCTGATTTTTGAATTGCTTCAAGTTGGCTTTCAAGAACAGTAGAACCATTTTCAAGAGGTAATAAACATTTAGGCGTATTTTTTGTAAGAGGCATCATTCTTGTGCCTCTTCCCGCTGATAATATTATTGCTTTCATTGAAATCAACTTGCCCTCAAATAATTATAAACATACCGCTGTTATACAAAATATTCTCTCAACCAGTATTCAAGATTTAAAATCATCCACACCTTCTGGCCAAACCCTTTTCTTTTTTCATTATGCCCTAATTCTATCCAATCTTCCAGCTTTTTGATATCAAAAAAAATCCTAATTTTGCTATTTTTTCCAAGAAGTTCTTTTTTTGCAATAGGATACAAATTTCCATTGAACCAATTATCAAGTGGAACTGGAAAACCAACTTTTTTTCGTTCTAAAATTTCCTTAGGAATATCATTTTCAAATGCTTTTCTAAGAATATATTTTGTAATATCATTTTTTTCACTAAATTCATCTGATGTAAGGAATAATGTTTTTATTTTATCTATTCGTGATTTCCATTTTAATCTATATTTTACAGGCATTGTTAATAGAAATTCTACTAGTTCGTGATCTACAAAAGGAACTCGCCCTTCAACAGAAACAGCCATTGTAGGAGCATCAAGTCTTCCAAGAAGGCCAGGAAGATGAAGTTTTTCAAAAATATATGCTGTTTTTCTTTCAGGAGCTATTTTTTTTATTTTGTTAAATTCTTTGTTGAAAATTTTAATTAGTTCAGAATCTTCTTTAATGCTTTCTTTCATATTTTCAGAAAAAATTTCTGATTTTTCATCAAAAGGAAAATAATTGTAATTTGATAAGAAAAGATCAATTTCATTTTTGATTTTTTTTCTTCCATATTTTTTGTAAAAATTTTTAAATAAAATTTTTTGTAAAGTTTCAGGAAATTTATTCATTATTTGTATTTTTTCAAGATCATTATAGGATTGATAAATTCTTCCATATCCACAAAATATTTCATCTGCTCCTTCTCCTGATAGAACTACGGTAATGTCTTTTTTAAGTTCTTCAGAAAGCAGGTATATTGCAATTTCATTTGGCACTGCAAGAGGAGCATCTTTAAATCGAATTAATTTTTTCATTCTGCGGTGATAATCTTCGGGTTTAAGAATAATTTCTTTATGTTTTGTTCCTATTTTTTTTGCAGCAATTTTAGCAAATTTAAATTCATTAAATTCTTTTTCCTTAAATCCTATAGTGTAACTTTTTACAAGTTCATTTTTTCTTAGTTTTTTTGTAAGCATTGTTATTATTGTTGAATCAAGGCCTCCGCTAAGATAACAACCTAAAGGTACGTCTGAAACAAGTCTTTTTCTTACTGATTCTTCAATAAGTTCTCTTGTTTTTTTCATAAAATATTCTTCGCCTAAATCTTCTGATTCAGAAGTAGGAAAACTATACCATTGTTTTTTAGTAATTCCAGTTTCATCAACTCGAATGTAATGCCCTGGCATAAGTTGTTTTATGTTTTTAAAAAAACTAAGTTCTCCGAGTGGATACCTATATGAAAGATAAGATGAAATTGCAATAAGATTAGGTTCTTTTATAAATTTAGGATGTTCAAGAATTGCTTTTACTTCAGATGCAAAAACAAATTCCTTATTAACTTCAGTATAATAAAGGGGTTTGATTCCCATTCGGTCTCTAGCAATAAAAAGACTTTTTTTCAAACTATCCCATATTGCAAAAGCAAACATTCCATTGAATAACTCGAGACAATTTTCGCCATATTCTCGATATGCATTTAGTATAACTTCAGTGTCAGTTTTAGTTTGGAAAATATATCCTTTTTTCTCAAGTTTTTTTCGTATTTCTTCAAAATTATATATTTCTCCATTGTGTATAATGGTGAATTTTTTATCTTTTGAATGCATGGGCATATGCCCTTTTTCTGAAAGATCAAGAATACTTAATCTTACACTAGCAAGACCTACAATATTAGTTGAATAAGTTCCACTATCATTTGGCCCACGATGTTTCATTACTTGGGTAAACCTTTTCAGAAGACTCTCATTAGGAGTTCTTCTAAAATAATCATATATTCCTGCAATTCCACACATTAGACAAATGAAAGCAGGATCTTTTTATATTTGTTTTTTACATCAATTTAGAAGAGAATAATGGTTGAATCACTAAGAGAACTCGAAAAAATATGCCTTCCTGATCGTAAAGTAAGAGGACGAATAGGTGAACACTGGATAACTGCTAAATTCCAGCGTAAAATTTCAATAAGACTTACTTGGCTTTTGCTTCATACTCCAATCTCTGCAAATCAAACCAGTATGCTTAGTTTTTTGATTGGAATTTTAGGTGCAGTGCTTGTTGCATTTCCAGAATATTACTATTCAATTATTGCGGTTTTATTTTTGTATTTTTCTGAGTGGCTTGATTCAAGTGATGGTGAAATAGCAAGATATAGAAAAACAAGCGGAAAAAAAGGAGAAATGATAGAAGGTCTTTTTAGTCCATCATTAATTCACAGCTTTTTTTTTCTTAGGGGTAGCATTTAATGTTTTCAATTCTACTGGCGAATATTTTGTTTTTATTTTTGCAGGAATTGCGAGTATTTTTGTAATGAAATATGATCATGCAAAAGAACTTTCACAAGAATATACTACAAAATCATTTCACACTTCGCCTTTAGATACACTAAAAAAAGTAATTACGAGTCCGGGAGTTCTTATAAAATTTTTAGGAGAATCTAAACATCTGCGAAATTTTATTCTACTTATTAGTGCAATTTCAGGAATGTTTTATTGGTTTATTTTAATTTATCCTATCTTTGTAGTTTTTTCATACCTTATTTTTTGCAACAATTTTATTTCAAAAATCGAGAAATCAAATTAATTTTTTTATTAAATTAATTTAAATGTAATTTATCAACAATTCTATTCACTTCTTTCCATAAAATTCCTGAAAGAATAAACATTGTAATCCATGAAATCGAAGTTGATACAATTGCAACTGCAGCACTTTCAATTGGCGGAAGCCCCATTTTTGATGCAAGTGCAACAAATACATTTTCTTTTACCCCAAGTCCGCTGAAAGTAAATGGAACAAATGAAAGAATTGTACTAACTGAAACAAGCAAAGTCATCTGAAGTATATCTACATTAACATTTATTCCTGTAAAAATAATGAAAAGAATAATTCCTTGAATAAAAAGTCTAATTAGTGTCATTAAAATGTTTAGTAAAATTCCTTTTGGTTTTTTTAAAAGTTCAGGGAAAGTTTTTGCATATCCTTCAAAAAAATTACTTCTTTTTCCGAGAATTTTTTTTAGTAAGTTTCTTCCGCTTTCAGTTCCTGCAAGTAAAATAAATCCTATAAGCCCTGCAATAAAAGCAATGCTTAAAAAAATAAATTCAGTTTCGCTCAAAAAAACAGGCAACATCAAAAAAGCAGCGATAAAAGTAATTGCAAGAGTTATTATTTTATCGGTTATAAAAATAGCCGTACTTTTTCCTGGTTTAACTTTATCTTTTAGAATCAAAGCAATTCCTATTCCTCCAATTTTTCCAGGGGTAATATAACTCAGAACCCAGCTAGCAAAAAAAGCTGACATAAACTTTCCTAATGGAATGTCAGAAACTTCTTTGTAAAGAAAAAAAACAGCCGCTCCATTTACAATAATAACTCCAAATGTCAGAAAAAAAGCTAATAAAAGCAACTCTAATGGTATTGTAGTAATCTTAAGTGCTATTGCTCCAATGCCAATATTTGAAAGAAGAAAACCTAAAAGAATTATTCCTGCAGTTATTTTAATTACTTTTTTTTTGTCAACCATTTTAATCAATTATTTTTTAATTGCCTTTATTGCTACGCCTATTGAATTTTTGTAAGTATTTGACTTTTTTGAGGATACTATAACAATAATTGGAAATAAAAGTTTGTGCAAAAACCCCCCTACTGCGGGATTAAAAAGCCACAAAAAAAGTGCTAAGTGACTTTTTGTAACCATTTTACCAATCCAAGTAATGAACAAAAATACTCTTAGGCTTAATCCGCTCAGGTAATATTCTGAATCAACAATATTCATTCCTGGAAGTTTTTTACTTAAAGATTCAACTGTATAAAAATTATAAATCGTGTGAAGTTCTTTTCTTTCTTCATTTATTTTTTTATTTATTATTTCGGGTTCAGCTTCTGTTGTTGTTGCAAAAATTCCGCCTTTTTTTAGAACTCTGATGGTTTCTTTCAGTGCTTTTTTATCATTTTTAAAATGTTCAAGAGAACAATTTGAAAAAACAACATCAAAATAGTCATTTGGATAAGGCAAATTATGTGCATCTCCTGCGGTAAATTTTATATGGGGGTAAGCTTTTTTTGCATACTCTATTTCACTTTTAGAATAGTCAATTCCATACATTTCGCTGAATTGTTTAGAAAATTCATTTGTGATTATTCCTTTTCCACATGCAATATCAAGTGCTTTTTTTCCTTTAACTTCTTTAAGAAATTTTTGAAGAATGTTAAATTCTATTTGTCTTCTGAAATTATCGTCGTGTATACTAAAAATGTGCATTAATATCCCTTACTTTTTGTTGTCAATTCTTTTATTATTTTCATTGCTTTTTCGTTAGAATATTTCCTATCAAATATGTTTTCTGTTTTCAATCTTGCATTTTTTCCTATTTGTATAAGTTCATTACTTTTAAGTGCTGTTTCAAGATTTTTTGCGAATCCTTCCCATGTTGAATCAAACCAACCTATTTTGTTTAGAGTAATAATTTTTGCAAGTGCTCCGTCAGAATTTCCTTTTGCAATAACTGGAAGACTATTCGCAAAGAAATCATATGTTTTTACTGGAATACAATAATCATCCATTCCTTTTGGTAATGGATTCAAACCAAAATCAGCCGCAGAGTAATATTCGTAAAGTTTTTCAAACCCAAATTTTTTTGAGTTTATAAAAATTGTTTGTTTTTCAATTCCATTTTTTTTCACAATTTTTTTTAGATTATTGTATTCTTTTAATTCACGATTTCCTGCTGAAATGACAAGCATAAGATACATATTTGTTTTTTTCATTGTTCCTGCGATTTTTTCTATCATTACATCAACATCTTTTTGGATAAATGCTCCTGCATATATTCCTGTTTTTGCATCTTGTGGAATCCCAAGTTGTTTTCTTATTTTTTTTCTTTTTTTTGAATCAAATATAAAGAGTTTAGGGTCAGTTCCATTCCACACAATACTAATTTTATTTTTGTTAAATGTATATTTTTTTGCAATATTTCCTATTTCTTTAGTAACTGCAAAAATCTTGTCGCAAAGATTGTATGAAATAAATTCTATGCTTTTGTATGCCCACAATTTAAAATTAGTTTTTTTATAAATTCCAAGCCCCGAATATGAATGCGTCCAAGGATCCCGTAAATCAATTATAAATGGAATTCCTTTAAGTTTTGCTCCAAGAAGTGCAAAAAAAGAATGAGTCAGAGGAGGTCCTGTACCAATTATAACATCAAATTTTTCGTTAAATGCAATTCTAAAAGCATCTGAGGTATTTGTATATCTCATATAATTTTTTTTACTTTCTAATGCGTTTTCACGTTTTGGCGAAAAAACTTTTACTTCATGTTTAAGTGATTCAAAATAATTTTTGAAAGAATCGATTCTCATTGAGCATGCTCCTAGTTCAGGATAAGAATAAGGACTAAAGATTGCAATTTTCATTTTAATACCTAAATTGTTTCATAGTCTATATTTTTTTTGTTTTTTAGTTTTTCTTCAAAATTTCTCCAAGGATCAAAAATAATTTTTTTAAATTCTATTGAATCAACTAATTTTTGGATTTCAGGGGTAGAATATTTTGTGTTGTTATTTCCAATAATAATGCAATTTGCTTTTTTTAATCCTTCTTCAAAAGTAATAGCAGCTAATTCAAGTTTTTCTATTTCTTCAGATTTTACTGCAAAATCGTGGCAATAAATTTTTGTAAATCCATTTTTTTTCAAATCATCTATCAAATCAATTGAAGGCGAGTTTCTTGTATCATCTGTTTCTGGTCTTCCTTTAAATGCGAGGCCAGAGAAAAAAATTATATTGTCCTTTGAAATCATTTTTCTTACTCTTTTTGAAATTTCAAGTGGAAGTTGTTCATTTACTTTACGAGATAATTCAACAAGTTTCATTTTAAGCGGGTAATCAATAGCTGACTGTGCAAGAATATGTGAATCTTTTGTAAGGCATAATCCTCCAACAAAACCAGGCATTGGAATGTTTGATCTTGCATATTTTTGATTTGCAGCCTTAATTACTTTACCCGCATCAACCCCAAGATTATTACAAATAATTGCAGCCTCATTAGCAAAAGCAAAAGTTAAATCTCTATAAGAGTTATTGAGAAGTTTTACCATTTCTGCTTCTTCAATAGTATCAAGTTTGATTATTTCTTTTGTTATTGTTCTGAAAAATTCTTCTGCTTTTTCAGTAGATTTAGAATTAATTCCCCCTATAATTTGTGGTAGTTCAGTTAATTCCTTTACTGCTTTTCCTTCAATTGTTCTTTCAGGACAAAATGCAAGATAATATTCTTTGCCTGTTTTGTCAAGAATTGGTTTTATTATTTCACGAGAAGTTCCTATTTTAACCGTGCTTCGAAGTATAATTAGTTCTTTGCCTTCAAGATGCTCAGAAATCATTTTTGCAGCACTTTGAATATAATCCATTCTCACTTTTTTTTCAGAATCAAGTGGAGTACCAACACTAATTATGTATACATCTGCTTTTTTTGGTATTTCTTTGTAAAACGAAATTCGTTCTTTATTTTTTTCAAGAAGCTCATCAAGTCCTTCTTCATGAAAGTGACTTTTGTTTTTTCTAAGTTTTTCAACTATTGCTTCATTTGTGTCAACGCCAATAATCTCATGTTGATGTTCTGCTAGAACCGCTCCAAGAGTTAAACCGACAAAACCCATTCCAAGTATGCATACTTTAGTCATTATTGTTCCTCTAAGACTATTTTTTTGTATTTATAAATCAATTTTGGTTCAATTTTAAAACATTGTCCTATTTTGTTGTATTTTACTGTTTTTGAACCATTGTACTTTTATATTCCTTTAGACAAACTAATTTAACATGAAGCTTGTTGTAACAATCCCGTCATATAATGAAGAAAAAACTCTTCCTAAAGTAATCAATGAAATTCCAACAAAAATCAACGGAATCGATAAGATTGAAATATTGGTTATTGATGACGGTTCAAGTGATAAAACTTCAGAAGTTGCAAAAAAGAATGGCGCAAAAGTAATTAGAAACACAAAAAACATGGGTCTTGCATTTACATTTTCGCGCGGTCTCGAAACAGCTCTTGATATGGGTGCGGACATTATAATTAATACTGATGCTGATTTTCAGTACAATCAAAAACAAATTCCGCTTGTTATTCAACCAGTTTTGGATGGAAATGCAGACATTGTGTTAGGTTCAAGGTTCAAAGGTTGGATTGAGGATATGCCTTTCCAGAAAAAATGGGGTAATATTGCAATGTCATTAATGGTGCGTACTCTAACAGGTCTTGATATTAGTGATGCCCAAACAGGGTTCAGAGCTTTTTCAAGAGACGCTGCTCTTAAAATAAATATTTTTTCAGATTACACTTATACACAGGAAACGATTTTGGAAGCATGGGAAAAAAAACTTGTGATTAAAGAAGTTCCGGTTGATTTTAGAAAAAGAAATGATAAAAGCAGGCTAATTTCAAATGTTTTTGTTTATGCGCGCAGAGCAGGTTTTACTGTACTTGAAACATACTTAAGTTACAAACCACTTGTTTTTTTCCTTTCACTTGGTTCTTTGCTTTTTTTAGGTGGTTCTGCTCTTGCACTAAGAGTTGGAATTCATTATTTGAATACAGGTGCTGTCGACCCTTATATTCCGTCTGCAATTTTAAGTTCATTGCTTTTGATTCTTGGTGTTCAGACAATAATGATTGGGTTAATTGCAAAATTAATTCAAAGAAACAGAGTAGTCCAAGAAAAAATTTTGTATGAAACAAAAAAACGTGCAACAAGGCTGTAAAATGAAACAATTTAGTTCTGCTCAACTTGAATTTTTAAAACAAATTTCACTTCAAGAAAAAGAAGACGATTGGCTTAGAATTTTAGGTTATTCTGAAATTATTGAAAAAAAATCCAATGGAAAAATAATCGGTTTAGCAGGAGTAACAAAAAGATATTTTTTAATTCCAAGTTTATTTATTGCAGTTTCAAAAAATGAACGAGGAGAAGGTGTTGCATCCGAAATTCTTTCAAATCTTTTGAAAAAATGGAAATTGCCCTTATTTTTAACTTATTACAAAAAAAAATCGCATCTTGAACAATTTTATTCTAAATTTGGGTTCAGAAAAATTTTGCCTTGGTTTGGAAAAAGAATTCTTTGCATTAAAGTCTAACCTAAAAGTTCTTTTTCTTTTTTATCAGACCACTCAAGCTCTTTTCTTTTTGTTTTCATTCCATCTGAAAATTTTTTGTAAAGATTTTTGCTAAAAAATTCTATTGTTTTATCTGCAATTTCTTTAGAATTTTCAGGTTCAACTAAAAATCCATTAAGATTGTTTTCAATATGGTCTGGGTTTCCGCCCACATTTGTTGAAAGAATAGGAATGTTGAAATTAAATGCCATTCTTATAACTCCGCTTTCGCTTATTGAAGTATAAGGTAAAACAAGCAAATCTGCCCCCAAAAAGTACTTTGCAATTTCCTCATTTGGTACATAATTATCGATAATTCTAATGTTTTTAGTGATTTCAAGTTCATTAATCATTTTTTCATATTTTGCTCTGGGTTCCCAAAATTCACCTACAATAAGAAGTTCTGTGTTTGTTTTTTTTACTATTTCAGGCATAGCGTCAATCAAATATTTCAGACCTTTATATTCTCTCACAAACCCAAAAAAAAGCAAAGTATTTCCTTTGAGTTTAAGCTCTTTTTTTGCTTGTTCTCGCGTAATTTTATTTTCTTTAAGTTCAGGCAAATCGTACATTGGTTCAAAATAAATTCCAATCTCTTTATTCGGGAAAATTTTTTCAAGAATTTTTTTATCTGAATTTGACATTGCTACAAGTCTGTCCATTTTTGAAAAAAATAATTTTGAAAAAAATTCATGAATCGGATTCACAATCACTTTCAATGCACCTTCGCTGTGCGGAAAAACATTCTGACACAAGGCAATTTTTTTTGATTTTATTTCCGTTGCAAGAAAATAATAACAGGGAAACAAAAAAGTTGTCCACCATTGAAAAATAACCGCGTCTGCTTTTTTGTTTTTAATTTTATTTTTTTCCGCAATCCAATTCAATGGATTAATTGAATCAAGAGTTCCATTATTTTTTTCACTGGTTGTTTGAAACTTTCCAGGGTAAAGAATTTTTGGAAAAAGCCTTTTGAAAGAAACATTTTCTACTTCATTTTTTTTAAGAAGATTTTCTGACATTATTTCATTTGAATGTGCAATACCGCCTCTTAACGGTCTTATTGGGCTGATTGAAATTATTTTCATTATCTAACCTTTATGTTTCCAATTACTATCGAATAAAAAAAGTCCTAATTTTCCGCTTTTTGCTAATCCAGGTAAAACATCATCTTCTAATGTACCTTTAGTTGGAAAAAAATCAAGTGCACTTTTTTCAAAAATAAAAA